>JALOBF010000040.1 GCA_023228385.1 Bacilli bacterium | reverse complement strand
TTTCGATTTGATGATAATCTTTCGCCGGGATAATCCCTTTTTTCATATAAGCTTTAAGAACAGAAAGTTCAACTTTAAGCCAAATGCGATATTTATTTTCATCATTCCATACAGTTTTCATTTCTTTAGTTGTATAACGCTCAATCATAAAAATCACCATATTTATTTTACCATAATGCTGATAATAAATAAAGAAATTTCTTGCTTTTAGGACTGCAATAATATAAAATAGAGACAAGGAATGGGTGATTTAATGAGTAATAAAAGGAAATATAATAACGGTAATAACTTTTCGAAAATATTAGCAATATTGATTATAACCGCCGGAAGTACTGTTATTATCTATATGGTATTTAATTTATTTATGCATATGACGGACTCAGAATTTGGTATGACTTTATCTTTTCTTCCGAGATTGATGATAGGATTTTTTATAATAATGATTGGTTTAATTATATATCGTAGCGGTAAATTAAACTCAATACACCCCCGACGTTATCAGACGCCGTTTAATGATGAAGCCAGATATTATAGTAGTGAAGATAAGTTGGTTTGTCCGACATGTCGTCAATATAATTCGGCTAAGGCTCGTTATTGTAATCAATGCGGAACCAAATTAGTAAATATCTGTCAATATTGCGATCATGAAAACGCCTATGGAGCTGAGTATTGTTCGAATTGCGGTTTAAAAACAACTAAACAACGATAAAAGATACACTAAGTGTCTTATCAGATAACACGAGGAGAATGATATGTTAGTATTAATAGGGCCGAGTGCAAGCGGTAAAACAGAAATTGCGAAAATATTAATTTATAAATACGAAATGGAAAAGCTGATTACGTATACAACCCGTATGATACGGCCCAGCGAGAAAAATGGTATTGATTATCATTTTGTTACCTTTAGTAATTTTAGGGCGATGGAAGAAGCCGACGAATTTATTGAAACAACTTATTATAACAATAATTTCTATGGCAGCAGAAAAAAAGACATTGTCTTAAATAAAGTGGCAGTGCTAGACCCCAATGGCCTCAATCATTTATATCGTCACCTTGGTGAGGCAATTGTTACGGTTTATCTGGAAACTCCGGAAGGGATTAGAATTGAGCGGATGCAAAAACGCGGCGATAGCGAGGATGATATCGGAAGGAGAATACAAAACGACAATATCCTCTTTAATAAAGCCAATATTCTAAAAATCGATCGGGTTGTAAGAAACGAGAAGATTGATTTGGAACAGTTGGCCGCTGATATTTACCATTTTTATCGAGAAAAAGCTAATTTTTTAATATTATAACAACGGAGGATAAATTAATGAAACGTTTGATAAAAACTATATTTTGGTTTCTTTTTATAATAATTATTATTATAGTTGCCCCCATATTATATCTTTATATTACGATATCCGATTCGACGGATGAAGCTCCGATTGATCTTTATAATGAAACTATCACTTTTGATCAAGAGGTTACCAACCTATTAAATCAGGCCTTAAGCGATGAAAAATATTATGATTTCACATTAACGGAAAATCAAATTAATACTTTGATATTTGCTATAGTTCGAGACTCAATTAATAAAAATTATTATAATACCGGCTGTAGTAGTGATGCGTGTAAATACATTCAAGTTAGCACTATAGATGAATCGGCACCGATTATCGGCGGAAAAAAAGTAACTCTTAAGCATATATATACAAAAATGACAGATCAGGAAATGACTCTGTATGCCCCAATTAATGCCTTGGGTTTTAAAACTAATTTAAATTTAGGTTTTGAAATTAAGGAAGCTGAAGGTGTTTATACAATAATCATTAAGCGGATGGGACTTGGTAAATTAAATTTAATGAAAGGCATTGGTAAGGCCATCCGTCGACCGATTTTAACGGCTCTAAATTTTTCTGATGAGACCGTTAATACAAAATTAGCAAATAAAAAATTACCGATTACTTTTAAAAGTGAAGATTTTTCTTTTTCTTTTAAAAAATCCGATTTAGGAGAAATAATTGTTAATCTCTTAAGTCCGGATGAGGAAAAACCGGGAAATAAAATAGTTAAGGAATTGTTTGCTTTATTAACGATTCCTGAGGAGGGAGGGTTAACATTTGGATTTTTTCCCGGTGATGAAGTCAGTTTTGGCGCTAAAATAAACCTGGAACCGTTTGCGGCTGATTCCGCAGTTTTTGCTAATCTACAAGCGTCGATAAAAGAACCTTTTGATGTTAACAGTTTTATTAAAAACAAAACACAAACATTTATATTGAATAATTTAACCGGCGGTGAAATGAAGCTGGTGTTTACCGAAGGAGAATTTAATCGTTTGCTTTATGATAAAACAAACGGTTATGAAGATTTTAAATATGAGATAGAGTTTGCCGACGGTGGTGCTAAATTTGCAATTATAGTTACGGGAATTGTTGTTGAAATAGAATCCGATCAAATAATAAAATTTAATTTTTTAGTAGATATTAACGGATTAAAATCAATCATGGTTCTTACCGGCAATATTGTCCCCAATGTTGCCGAAGATGAAATCTCCATTTTCTTAGAAGAAACCATTACAATCGGCACTGTCCATACTTCTGCCGGTTTTATGTTTGATATTATCGGCGATAATATTGAATCCTTTGAATTAATGCGATATGAAGCCGAAACGCGTGCTTTTATTATAACAGCCGAAACTTTCAATAGTTTCATGGGCATCGGCGGTGAAATCACCCCATTAACAGTGGAACGGTTAAAATTCACAACTGGTGTTTTGGAAGTATATGTTACGGTTGAAGATCCGACATTAGCACAAACGATTGATAATGTTACTGATTTATTAAACGATTTGTTAAGTGGGGATTTTCTTGATACCGATGGATTTGAAGGTCAAGATGAATTAGTTGAAAATTTAAACAATGTACTGGACGATATCAATCAAATACTTAATAATCCGGAAGGAGATCTCACTCCTAACGAAACTGATCAATTAATTGATATTATCAATCAACTTAGCGAAGAGAATCAACAGGAATTATATAATCAAATTGAAGATTCGCTATCATCATCTAGTGAGCTTTTGGATTTATATGATTTATTATTCGGTAAATAAGATAATAAAACCAGGTCATAAATATTATTTTTATGGCCTTTTTATATAACAATCTAAAGTTAAAAAAACAGAGTATTTTGTTGGATTATGATATAAATTATTTTTTATAATGTAAAAACCTTGCATTTATGGCGATAATAATATAAAATATAAAAAAAGCATAATATAATTATATTAGCAGAAAGGAGTTACAAATAATATAAACTATTGTTTATATAAAACAAGACGAATGGAAAATAAAATTTTAATCGAAATTTCGGCTCGCCATGTTCACGTCACCGATGAGGATTTATTGATATTGTTTGGCAAAGACACAAAGTTAACTTTTAAACGGGCATTGTCTCAGCCCGGGCAGTTTGCCGCAGAAGAAAGAGTTACTTTAGTTGGTCCTAAAAGAAGTATTTCTAATGTCATCATATTGGGACCGACTCGCAAAAAAACTCAAGTCGAAATATCGGCCACTGATGCGAGAAATCTTGGCGTTGATGGGATTATCAGAGAGTCAGGGGATTTAAGGGGGACTCCCGGCATTAAAATTGTCGGTCCAGCCGGTGAAATTGATTTACAAGAAGGCGTGATTGTTGCTAAAAGACATATTCATGTTAATCCGGAAGAAGCGGAAAAATATTATTTAAATGATAATGAAGTAGTTAGTGTTCATGTTATTAACGATACGCGTTCAATTACATATCATGATGTTGTTGTGCGTGTTCGCGATGATTTTTTAGCGGCGATGCATATCGATACCGATGAAGCTAATGCCGGAGCAATTGAACCGGGAACATACGGAAGAATAATTAAATAACGGTAAAAAGGGCGCATTATTACGCCTTTTTATTAATGAAAAAGGATGGGTATTATGAAAGATGGCGTAATTAAAAAAGCTAAGGAAATATTTGATTTTAAAAATGAAATTATTGTCGGTTATTCACCCGGGCGTGTTAATTTAATCGGCGAACACCTTGATTATAATGGTGGATATGTATTGCCTTGTACTTTAGACATCGGTACTTATGGGGCGGTATGTGGTCGGGAAGATAACCGGGTTTATTGTTTTTCTGACAATTTTCCGGAAAAAGGACCAGTTATGTTTACTCTTAATAAACTTATTTATCAGGCTGAAGATGAATGGGCAAATTACGTTAAGGGAATGGTCAAGGAATTAAATCCGCCTTTTGGCTTTGATTTATATGTGAAGGGTAATATTCCTCCCGGTGCCGGTTTGTCTTCCAGTGCTTCTTTGGAAATTCTGATTGGATTAATTATTAATCAGTTATATCAATTGAATTATTCTCGAATTGATTTAGTTAAGATGGCTCAAAAGGTTGAAAATGTATTTATTGGTGTAAAGAGTGGAATAATGGATCAATTTGTAATAGGCATGATTGAAAAGAAGGCGGCGATGCTGCTTAATACCGCCAATCTTGATTACAAATGCATTAATGTTGATTTTCAAAATTATACATTGGTTATCGGTAATACCAACAAAAGAAGAACTCTACAGAGTTCTAAATATAATGAGCGTCGTGAAGAATGTAATGATGGCTTTTCAATATTAAGAAAGAAATATCATATAGATTATTTGTGTCAGCTGAAAACAAAAAATTTTAACGAAAGCATTGATTTATTTTCCGATGATATTATTCGGAATCGTGTTCGCCATGTTATAACTGAAAACGAACGTACATTAGAAGCCTTCCAAGCATTAAAAGCCAAGAACATACAATTGTTTGGAAAATTACTCAATGAATCACACTGTTCATTGCGCGATGATTATGAGGTGACTGGACTCGAACTTGATACAATGGTTTCGCTCTTTCAAAAGTTTGGTGCTATTGGTGCCCGGATGACCGGAGCTGGATTTGGCGGTTGCATGATTGCTTTAGTTCCTAATGAATTAATTTCAGAAATTACAGTAAAAGTAGAATCTGAATATACGAAATCGCTTGGCTTGACTCCTGAGTTTTATATCGTAAATATCGGAAACGGAGCGAAAATATTATGAAATTAATTACATTAGTCAATGAGTTGCTTGATTATGGTTTACAAAAAAACATACTTGATGAAATAGACTTCGATTATTCTGCCAATCTCCTTATTGATTTATTTCAGGAAAAGAATTTTCGACGGATAGCAACCACTCCGCGTTCCATCGATGAAATCCTTGAAGATTTAGCTTGCTGTGCTTATGAGAAGGGTATTATTGAGTCGGATGATTATATTACCTACGATAATTTTAAGGCCAAAACCGCCGATATGATTATTGATCGGCCAAGCGGTGTAATTAAGAAGTTTTATCAACTATATCAGATTAATCCCCATCAGGCAACCGATTATCTTTATAAACTTTCCAAAGGCTCTAATTATATTCAAACAAAAAGAATAAAGCAAAATATTATATGGCATCATCAAACTGAATATGGTACGATTGAATTGACAATCAATCTTTCCAAACCGGAAAAAGACCCAAAATTAATTGCTTTACAAAAGTTAAACCCGGTATCTCAATATCCGCAGTGCCGTTTATGCAAAGAAAATCAAGGTTATCGGGGACATTTAAATTATGATTCGCGCAGCAATATGCGGATTATTCCTTTAAAACTTGCCGGTGAAACTTGGTATTTTCAATATTCGCCTTATTCATATTTTGATGAGCATTCAATCGTTTTAAACGAACATCATATCCCTATGATTGTAAATCGCGATACGTTCCGTAAACTTCTGGATTTTCTTGATTTGTTTCCCGAATATTTTGTTGGTTCGAATGCCGGTTTACCGATTGTTGGCGGTTCGATATTAAATCATGAACATTACCAAGCAGGAAGATATCACTTTCCGATTGAAAAAGCAAAGGAAATTTATATCGGTAAAGTTGGCGCTGTGGATGTCAGTCGTTTAATATGGCCGTTAAGTACGATTCGAATTAAATCAGCCGATAAAGAAGGAATAATCGATTTTGCCGCAAAAGCACTTGATTATTGGATGCGGTACGAAAATCCGGCCCTTTCGTTAATAAATAATGCGACGAATCCTCATCATACATTAACACCGATTGCTCGTAAAGAAAAGAGTATTTATGTTTTTGATTTGATTCTTCGATCGAATTATACAAACGCACTTTATCCTGATGGTGTTTTTCATCCTCATCCGGAACTTTATCATATCAAAAAAGAAAATATCGGCTTAATTGAAGCGATGGGAATGGGGATTTTACCCGGTCGTTTAAAAAAGGAATTTGAGTTAATCGCTAAATATCTTTCAGGAGAAGAAGCTATCTTAGCCGATAAGAGTTTAGAAAAACATCATCATTGGATTGAAAAAATTAAGCCTAAGTTTTCCTTGGAACAAGATGTTGATCTTTTTATTTTAAATCAAGCGGGAAAAGTGTTTTCTCAAGTATTAATGGATGCCGGTGTCTTTAAAATGGATCATGCCGGTGAGTCTGCATTTATTAAATTTGCGAATGCTTTATACTATAAATGAAAAAGAATACGGATTATCCGTATTCTTTTTTTATCCCGATTCCCCCTCGAAAGTGAACCTTTTTTTGCTTGACAAATTTTTAAAAAAGTGTATAATATAGTAGTCTCAATAAATATGCACCTTTAGCTCAGCCGGTAGAGCAATTGACTCTTAATCAATGGGTCTGGGGTTCGAGTCCCCAAAGGTGTACCATTTTTGTTTTAAAACGTTATTTATAACGTTTTTTTCATAAATTAAATAAAAGCCATTGAAAAATTATTATAAAAATGATAAAATATTAAAGGTTAAGTTTTAATGGTCATAATTGCGCCTATAGTAAAATGGATATTATGAGGGACTCCGAAGCCCTAGTTGCAGGTTCAATTCCTGCTAGGCGCGCCATATTGAAATTAAGCGGGCATGGCGGAATAGGTAGACGCGCCAGTTTCAGGAGCTGGTAGTTAGCAGCTGTGAGAGTTCAAGTCTCTCTGCCCGCACCAATTATATACAACGGGATGTGGCTCAGCTTGGTTAGAGCGCTTGCTTCGGGAGCAAGAGGTCGTGCGTTCAAATCGCATCATCCCGACCATTTATTTGGATAATTCGCTGTTGAACGGATAATTTTTAAGATAATCTGTTTAAAAAAAAATAAATAGAAAAAAGGATTGACATTTTAATTTAATGTGATATAATATTATAAACTAACTAAATATTTAATGAAAAAGCCAAACCTAAAGTGATTTAGGGACGGAAAGCTATAGGACCTTTAAATAAGGTAGCCAGTTGCCATTGTTTCTTTAAGTTGAGATAATGGTTTTTTTATTTAAAGGAGGAGAAAAGAATGACCACTCAAAAAAACTATTTCAGACGTTTTTGGCCTGTTATTTTGCTTTTGGTTTTAATTATTACGACGGCATTCTCTTATGCTTATTGGGATAATTTAACAAAAGATGATTCTAGCAATATCACAATTGGTGAAGGTGCTACATTAAGTTTTGAAGTTGTTGTTGATCCGGAAGGTAAAAAACTCGTTCCGGAAGGTACCGTTTTAGATGATGACGAGGTTGAAGCAATAACTTATACATACACTGTATCGTTAGATAAAGACTTTACAAACCCGTTGGATCTTGCAGTAACAGTATCGGATAAAAAAATTGATAATAATGAAGCCTTGGCAGATTTTTTTGGAGTACATATTGTAAAATCTGCAGAAACGATTAATTTTGGGGCCGGTGTAACTGTTACGGTAACGATTACTCTCAATGAACCAGATACAAAAGCAGAGTATGATTTAATTGCTGGAAAAATACTTTCTTTCACGTTAAGTTTCGAAGCAAAGCGAAATTAATCACTTGTTTCAAATTAATTAATTGAAAATAATACATTAATATATACTGCAAATCAATATGGTAATGTATTGTTTTGTCCTCAAAAAAGTCAAATTCTGCTCTAAATTTGACTTTTTTTAGCATTATAGTTGCAAAATTTCACTAAATAGTATAATATATAAATGGAGCAGAATTTGAATAAAGTGAGGGCAAAATAAATGCTAAGAAAAACCACATTACCGTTAATTTTTGGTCTTGTCTTTTTATTATTAATAATTACCGTCACTACCTATAGTTATTGGGATGATTTAACAAAAGCCGATACCGATAAAACAATTATGCTTGGATCGGGAACCGATTTGGTTGTTGAAAAAGTTGAAGCATCCCCTCCGGCCGGAAAAAAGTTAATTCCCCAAGGAGCCCAAAAGGGAAACGATGACATTGACGAGATTAAGCTAAAATATAATGTAAATTTATCAAAAAAGACCATATCCGATCTGTTTTTAGATGTCACCGCAAAAAAAATCATGATTGATGATAATCCGGATTATGCTTATTTGGTTAATGTTGAAATCAATAAAGCGCAATCAAATATAAATAATGATATTATTGTTGTTAATATAAGGGTTACTTTAAATAATCCAGGAAATGAAAGTGTCTATCAAGCGATAACCGGAAAAATCGTAAAGTTTGAATTGCATTTTGCAGCGGTTCAATTACAAGGATAGTCGAAGATGGAAGATGTGAACAAAAGGAAACCGATAAAGATAATTGTAAATATTTTTAGTTATATTCTTTTATTTATTATTATTATTTATATTATTATGAATATTTTTTTCCCGCGGCGGATTATTAAAATATTTCAGTTACAGCATTATATTGTTAAAACCGACAGCATGGAGCCGGTTATTAATGTCGATGATGTTATTATTATTAAAAATATTAAACCGGAAAATTTACAACCCGGCGATATAATATCTTTTTATATCGATCTTGATAATAATGGGAATGAAGAAATAGTAACTCATTATTTTTATGATCGCGTGGTTGATGGTGAGGGAATGGTTGTTTATCGTTCGATAAAAAATATGTCGACGGAACCCGATAATTGGGAAATAGAAGAAAATAACATCATTGGAAAATATATCCTTCGTATTCCTAAGGCCGGACGTATTATTCGTTTTATTAGGCATCCGATTGGATTAGTTGTGTTAACAGTTAACATTATCGTCATTTACCTTATTGTCAATTTATTAAGGAAAAAACAATAAACCAATGAAAGGAAGATGAAAATGAAAAAATTTGGTTCATTTATTTTAATTTTTATATTTATTTTTGTTTTTTTCTTCCAGATTACATTTGGTTTTTTTGACAAAACCCGGATATCGGATAATATATTTATTCCGATTGGGATGTGGTCAAGATTAACCGACCCGGCTAATCCCGATAATGTTCAGGAATACCTTGATGCTCTCGAGACAATTATTGAAACCAATCCCAATTTGGATTTTGCCGATATTGAAGATTATTTAAATGATTTATTATTTGATGAAGATGAATCCGGTAAGCATCTTGATGAGTTGTTTACTGATTATACCTTGGGCGAGGTTATCGAAACGGTTGAACTAATTGTTGAGTTTTCTGAATCATTTTTAATATTCGACGAAAACGATCAGCCGGTTTTTCCAAACCCTAATTTGGTTGCTACAATCAATCTTGACTTTACGGGACCCCTATTACCCGGTGAACATCGATTAATTAATAAAGTGCTTCAAACAGCAAATTTATCCGATATTGATTGGTGGTCCCCTATATCTTTGCAAATCACTATTGAAGCGCCGGACGGCGGTGATATCGCTGATTATATGGTAGAGGTTTTATTTGATGCCAATCCGTTTGCGGACAGTCAACCCTTTTCTTATGATTATTTGTTGCGCGATAAAACTTCCTGGAATGAAAATCGGGCTCAATGCAGAATTAAGCTTAAGGATAATATCCTGGTACCGATTAATTATGATGTTATTTTTAATACCGTAGTTTATCGTGATAAAGCCGGCAATTTCGTTCCGGTTGATTACCGCCATTTATATCCGGTCCCTCAATTTACCGGCAACTGGTGTCGCCTTCCGGTCGGGCCTAATATTTATCTTGGTCCTCCGACCGGTTCTTCCGGAACGCCAATCGGTTCACAGCAGGAAATTTTGATTAAAAATAATCCCAAAAAACGAACCGGATTAATTCTTATCGGAAAAGCCAACGGAACGAAAGTGGAATTAAAACTCGATATTCCTTATCGCCGCCCCCGTACCGGCAATAGTGTTCCGATAATCCCCCTCATTATTGTTGTTAGTCGTGGTTTAGAGTTAGATCTCAACGGAAATCCACTGCCGATACAATCGGACCTTATGATTGAACCGGTAATTACCTTACGGGTTATTGAGGGTTCGGTTTGGGTAGGTGATTGAAACTTTTAGTCAACATTTAGCGGAGTTATAATAATTCCGCTTTTTTGTGCGCCAGACAGTTATAGCGGTTGAAACTTTTATAAGGAATCACTCATTTTGCTAATTAAGACTTGGATACATAAGTAATAGGCAATCCCAAATATAATTAATTATAAATAGACGATGGAATACATCGTTTTTTTTTATGTTTCAACAATTATGATTTTAGTGAAAATAGATATGTTTTTACTAAACTTGAAGCCGATATTATAAAAGATAGATCTATTTCCAAAATCGGCGTTATTTCGATATTCGGTAAAGGTATTATTAAGATATCGCAGATTAAGAGCAACCAATGAAAGGAAGGGAAAAATGAAAAAATTTGGTTCATTTATTTTAATTTTTATATTTATTTTTGTTTTTTTCTTCCAGATTACATTTGGTTTTTTTGACAAAACCCGGATATCGGATAAGATATTTATTCCGATTG
>JALOBF010000039.1 GCA_023228385.1 Bacilli bacterium | reverse complement strand
GAAAGAAGGTCCAAATCACCCTGATTGATAGATTTTACTTTTTTATCGTTATACTCATAAAGCATCTGCATTGCAAACTCATCAATATCATCGGTTAAAATCAGAACATCATACCCTTGTTGCTTTAGAATATCCATCTGCGGCATGGCAAGAACCTGTTGCTTGATTTTACCGGAAGCATAATAAATAAATTCTTGCTCTTTCGGCATTGCTTCAACATATTCTTTCAAGGTTATATAACCGTCTTGATTAACCGAACGGAAAATCAACATGTCTTTAAGTAAATCTTTTTTCAGTCCAAAACCGTCGTATACTCCAAATTTAATGTTAACGCCATAGGCTTCCCACAACTCTATATATTTATCCCTTTCATTTTTCAACATATCCTTTAATTTGCTGACAATTCTTTTTTCAACATTATCGGCGATTTTTTCTAATTCTTTGCTCTTCTGAAGAATTTCCCGGCTGATATTTAAAGAAAAATCACTTGAATCAACCAAGCCCTTTATAAAACGCAAATAATCGGGAACCAACTCTTTGCATTTTTCCATAATAAAGACGCCTTTAGAATATAATTGCAACCCCTTTTCATATTTTTCCGAATATAAATCATACGGCGGTTTTTTTGGAATATATACCAAAGCCGTATAATTAACGGCACCCTCGATATTTATAAAAATTGTCGCAATCGGGTCTTGACTGTCATAATATTTTTGTTTATAAAAGTCGTTTAATTCCTCTTCGGTAACCTCTGATTTCCGTTTTTTCCATATTGGTGTCATTGAATTCAGCGTTTCTATTTCTTTGATTTCCTCATATTTACCGGAGATGGCCTTACCTTCATCATCCAACTTCGGAACCGACTTTTTCACTTCCATCCGAATCGGATAGCGAATATAATCGGAATATTTCTTAACCAAATTTTTAATATTATAATCCTCTAAAAACTCATCATAATTATCTTCTTTGGTATTCTTACGTAAGTAAAGCGTCACCGTTGTCCCGGTTGGCAAATTTTCTATTTTATCAACCTCATACGATTCGGTACCCGATGAAGTAAAAATATAACCTTCTTCACTAAAAGGTGATTTAGTTCTTACTTCTACTTTACTTGCAACCATAAAGGCCGAATAAAAACCAACGCCAAATTGACCGATAATATCAATTGTTTCTTTATCGGTTTTCCCTTTTAAGCTCTGCATGAATTCCAATGAGCCGCTTTTGGCAATCGTACCCAAGCTGTCACATAATTCATCATAAGTCATACCAATCCCGTTATCAGTAATGCTTAATGTCCTTTTCTTTTTATTTACTGCTATAAAAATCTGATAGTCGCTGGTTTTAGATAAACGCTCATCGGTCAACGAAAGATAATGATATTTATCAATAGCATCAGATGCATTAGAAATAAGCTCTCGGAGAAAGATTTCCCGATTTGTGTAAATTGAATTAATCATTAAATCTAAAAGCCGCTTTGATTCGGTTTTAAACTCTCTGACTTCTGCCATATGATACCTCCATTTATTAATACTTTTTTAGTTAATATTATTATACAACTATTTGTTAGCACTGTCAAGTATTAAGTGCTAATGATTATTATATTATTTGATTATTTATTGAAATTTATACAAAAAACAAGCCCTTCTGAACTTGTTTTCTAAAACACCTGATATAATACTAAACCAAGCAATGCCGATATAATAATAAGAAGAATCGGACTAAACCTCTTATTTACAGCCTTTAATATAAACATCCCCCCCATAATCGCTACTCCAATAAAATCAATATCCCGCCAATTATAATCTCCGCCCATTATATTGTTATTGATAAGCGATAAAACCACGGCAAACAATAAGCCAACAATAATCGGCTTTACCCCGCCTAAAGCCCACCTGACTTGTTTATATTTAAGAAAATTATGTAAAAACTTTGCTATCAGCAATATGATTATAAAAGAAGGGAGAACAACACTTATGGTGGCAGTAATTGATCCCAATATACCGGCTTGACTATGACCAATAAAAGTAGCAATATTAACCGCAAACGGGCCCGGCGTCGATTCAGAAATCCCAATAAAATTATATAACTCTTCATGGGTCATCCAACCGCGCGATATCACCTGTTCTTCAATCATCGGAATCATTGCATATCCACCCCCTAAAGTAAAAAGGCCAATTGTGAAAAAGACAAAGAAAAGTTCAAGATATATCATTTTTTTCATCGCTTTCTTTTCTTAAGATCATTTGCGATATCACACCGGTAATCAAACCAAAAGCAATCAAAGATAAAGTCAAATAGCGATATTCAATGAAAATACTCATGAAAAAAGCAAAAGCTATCAGTAAATAAGCAAGAGTCGTTTTTGGAGTTTTCCGATATATTTTTATCGCTGCGTTCAAAATCAGAACCGTAACTCCGGCCCTAATCCCCTTAAACGCATATATAATATATTGATTATCCATAATTTTAGTGAAGAACATCGCAATTAAAGTAATAATAAAAATCGACGGTAAGATAACACCTAGGGTGGCAAGCAGGCTGCCCAAAAAACCGCCGATTTTATAACCGACAAAAGTAGCGGAATTAACGGCAATAACCCCGGGAGTCGATTCCGCTATCGTTAACATATCAATCATCTCATCATCAGTCAACCACTTTTTCTTTTCAACAATCTCATGTTGAATTAAAGGGATCATTGCATAACCGCCGCCAAAAGTAAAAGCACCGATTTTTAAAAATGTTAAAAATAGTTTAAGTTTTACTTTCATTTTTATTCCCCGCCATAAATATGGTATATAACGCTGTTAACAAATTTCAGTGGCAGAAGCCGTTTTAAAAATACGAGCGCTTTATATTCAACTCCAACCGTAACTTTCAGTGGTGGATTTTTCTTTTTTAATACCCGATAAATCACTTTGGATACAGTAACGGGATCCTTGCCTTCTTGTTCGTCTTTTTCCATTTTTAAAACTGATTTTTTTACCCGCTCCTTATATATTTCATCCTGTACAACATTTTTATACCGATTAGCAGTAAAAGATGTTTTTGTATCACCGGGAAGCACGGTTATTGCTTTAATTCCAAAAGGTTTTAACTCCATATTAAGACCTTGGGTTAAGGCGTGAACCGCTGCTTTGGTAATGGAATAAAAAGTCTGAAAGGGAATAATCAAATCACCGGCAACACTACCGATATTAATGATTTTTCCTTTACTCTTTCGTAAATACGGAATCGCAATCTGGCAAACATTAATGACACCAATAATGTTTACATCAATTATTTTTTGAATATCTTCTGCCGCGGCATACTCGACCGGACCACTAATGCCGATTCCGGCATTATTTATAACGGCATAAATATCTTCATTAATTTGTTCAAAAGCGGCTTTCACCTGTTTTTTATCAGTTACATCACATGCAATATAATTAATTGCAGAATTTTCTCTTTTTCGCCGGGAAAAACCATATACCTTATAACCTTTAGCTGCTAAATATTCTCCGGTTGTAAAACCGATACCCGATGAAGCGCCGGTTATTACTATTACTTTAGTTTTCATCATTTAATCACCTTAATACATTATACTAAAAATACCGTCGCTAAAGCAAGGGATATGTCTTATTTTAAAAAAAAGAAGCGCTTTACGCTTCTTTTTCATCACTTAATTTTCGAATCAAACCCAAAAATTCTTGTTTATATTCATCGTTTAATACTGATTCCAATTCGGAAAGACGGAGCAATATCGAATAATAAGAGGCAATACCTTTATATTGCGAATCCCTTAACAGCAGTCCCGCCTCAATAACCCCGCTGATAAACAAAATATCTTCAGAAGGAATGTCTTTTTCCTGTTCATCATTAACAAATAAAATAATTTCTTTCGATGTATTATCTTTGGGGTTTTTAAATCGAACCGCAACTTTTAGCCAATTATCATCTAAAGTCTTATCAACAGTTATATCATTGTTAAATATAACTTCATAAACTGCGGTAACCACGTGACCGGCACCGATATCTCCGGCATCAGTTTTTTCATCCGCAAATTCCTCATCCGTAAGCAATTTATTTTCATAACCAATTAACCGATATTTGCTTATATAAAAAGGATTAAATGTGACTTGTGATTTTACATCTTTGGCAACAACATTAAGCGTGCCGCCGATTTCCTCAACCAATACTTTTCGTGCTTCAGTAATTGTATCTATATATGAATACTTACCGTTACCGTTTTGAGTGATAATTTCCAGTTTATCGTCTTTAAGATTACCGGTACCGAAACCTAAAACCGATATGAAAATACCGCTTTCCCTTTTTTCGATTATGAAATCTTTTAGTTTACTGTTTGATGAAATACCGATATTAAAATCACCGTCGGTGCCAAGAATAATACGATTGTTTCCGTTTTCGATAAAATTTTCGGTAGCAACTTCATAAGCACGCGCTAATGCTTTGGCTCCGGCGGTTCCGCCCGAAGCCTGAAGATCTTCAATAATATTAACAATTCTTTTTTTCTCAAATCCTTTAGCCCCGTTCAAACGAACATCGACCCCGTTTGCATATGTAACGACGGAAATCGTATCATCATCGTCTAATGTCTCAACAAAGAGTTTAAAAGCCGACTGCATAAGTGGCAGTTTATTGGAATAATCCATAGAACCGCTGATATCAAGCAAAAAAACAATATTGTTTTTTCTTTTGGATAAAACTTCCAACTCCTCAGCTTTAACACCGATTGATATTAGTTTATGTTCGATATTCCATGGACAATCAAATATCTCCGTTACAATCCCTAACCCTTCTCCGGAGGCCGGAGCCGGATAATCATAATTAAAGTAATTCACCATCTCTTCGATTTTCACTGCATTTTTTGGAACAGTAACGCCTTTGTTAATCATCCTTCTAATATTAGCATACCCGGCAGTCGATGTATCCATCGCAAATGAAGATGTGTTGTTTTCTTTAACCGAAAGAAAAGGATTTTCTATAATCTCCAAATAGTTTTCGCCGTCACCCAAATAAGGTGCATATATATAATCCCGGCCTCCCATTCCGTTATCAATTCCACAACCGACAAGAATAGCCAAATTTATTAATAATAAGCAAGAACAAATAATCTTTTTCATCACCAAACCTCCTATCGTTTTTATTATAGCATAAGATAATTAATCAAACAAGAAAAAAAGCGGTTAAAAAACCGCATTCGATCAATTAGTATTCTGATAAAGTTATTTCTCCGTAATTATATTCTGTGGCAATACCGTCCGCTTCAATTAAAATATTACCGTTTCTTAAAATAGCCAATACTTTACCTTTTTTAACGGAACTAAAATTGTTAAAAACAACATCCTTACCGATAAGGCCGGAATTCATAATGCAAATATCAATATAACGATGATTATCTAGTTTGAATTCAAGATAGAAAACATTAATGTTTTCGATTAACTTTTTCTGAAGTTCATCAATTACATATGAATTACCGGTCTGCAACTTTAATGAAGTTGACTTATGCGCAAGTTCCTTAGGGTAATTAACAGTATTAACATTAATCCCAATACCGATAATTAAACAATTAAGGCGGTTTTCGCCGATAACTGATTCCAATAATATCCCGGCTAATTTTTTACCCCGTACAAGAATATCATTCGGCCATTTGATAATTAGGTCTGAAACATATTTTTTCAAAGTCTCATATACCGCCGCCGCACAAACCAAACCCAATTGCGGAATTTCCGTAAGCTTCAAGTTTTCTTTAATTAAAATCGACAAAAGTAAATCTTCACCGGCAAACCACTTTCGATTAAAACGGCCTTTGCCTTCAGTTTGATGAACACAAGTTACAATCGTTCCGTGGGTAAAATTTCGATAATTATCTTTAAGATAAGTATTGGTGGAGGCGAGAGTTTGAAAACTAACAATTTTAGATCCTAACATAACTCGACCATATTAATCGATAGTAAGTAAGGGCTGCTGATTTACGACATTTTCCCCTTTGGAAATCAAGATATCCTTAACGACTCCGGTTGCGGGCGCAACAATATTATTTTCCAGTTTCATTGCTTCCAAAACGACCACCACATCGCCGCGACTAACCGACTGCCCGGGTTCAACTTTAATATCAATAATTGTTCCCTGCATCGGAGCTTTAAGGACATGGTTCCCGCCGGTTGACGGATGGGTCTGTTGCGAACCGCTTGGCTCTTTAGCCTTTTTCGGAACGACAATTGAACCGGATTTTTCCGTAACGCTTTCAAGTTCAATTTCATATACTTTTTCATTTACTTTTACACGATATATTTTCATAAGTTAAAGCGCTTCTAATTTGTCGAGGCGCCAACCTCCTTTCTCATTTTTAGTCTTAACTTATTCGTCTGATTAATACTAATCTATTGGCATTATTGCAGTAAGCAAAACCAATCATCATTATGCCAACATCATATCGGTTCATTATGAGATTTAATATAATGCCATATAATCAGTAAGATAGAGACCTTTATTTATCAGACATGAAGGTTAATTTCAAAAACTTCTGTTTTATCCTCTGTCTTTGGTTGATACTTGTTTTCCAAAAAATTAACGGCGACATTTTCAAATAACGCAATCGACAAAACATCTTCATCGGTTTTAATTAAATCTCGGTATTTTGCTTTAAGATGCTCAAACTGAGGTGCCAAATCATTCGCCGGACGATAATCAATTACTTTATCTTCGTTAATAATTTTCTTTCTTAATGCTGAATCTATGAGACCGGGAGAAGCACCATAATGACCGCGAAGATAATCTTTTATCTCTTCAGGAACAAGTTTATAACGTTCTCCGGTTAAAACATTCATTACCGCTTGGGTCCCGACCATTTGAGAAAGCGGAGTTACAAGCGGCGGATAACCAAGATCAGCCCGAACAAGCGGCACTTCGCGTAATACTTCTTCATAACGATCAATGGCTCCCTGATTTTTAAGCTGACTCATTAAATTAGAAAGCATTCCCCCCGGAACCTGATACTGTAAAATATTAGGATTTACCGATAAAGCTTTGGGGTTAAGTAAACCATTTGCTAAATACTTATCTCTAATCTTTTTGATTTTTTCGGCGGCTATTTTTAGGTGTTCTAAATTTAATTCAGGGTCATATTTGGTTCCTTGCAGCATATACTGAAAGGTTTCGCTTGGCGGTTGACTGGTTCCGCTTGAAAGCGGGGATAAGGCCGTATCGATAATATCGACGCCGGCTTCGATAGCTTTCATATATGTTACATGAGCGGCACCGGCCGTGCAATGTGAATGAAGTTCAATCGGCAGTTTGGTGTTTGCTTTTAATTGAGATACTAACTGATAAGCATCTTCCGGAAGTAAAACACCGGACATATCTTTAATACATATTGAATCCGCGCCCATCGCCTCGATTTTTTTAGCCATTTCCACAAAGTAATCAACGGTATGAATTGGGCTCGTAGTATAGCAGAATGCAACCTGACAATGACCGCCGTAACGCTTCGTAGCGGTAACTGCCGCCTCTAAATTTCTTATATCATTTAAAGCGTCAAACACACGGATAATGTCGATACCATTTATCAATGATTTCTCAACAAATTTGTCGACAATATCATCAGGATAGTGTTTATAACCTAAAATATTTTGCCCGCGAAATAACATTTGTAATTTTGTTTTTTTGCATGCTTTACGAATTAAGCGTAACCTTTCCCAAGGATCTTCATTTAAAAAACGTAAACAAGCATCAAAAGTAGCGCCGCCCCACACCTCAAGAGCATAATAACCGGCATTATCCATATCGGATAAAACCTCTAAGATTTCTTTTGTTGTCATTCGCGTGGCGAATAGAGACTGATGCCCATCTCGCAGTGCGGTATCAACGATTTTAATACCCATTATCAATTCTCCTTTTATACAATTATATTTCTTCAACTACTTTGCGAATAGCCGCTAATCCTTCTTCCGGTATTTGATTAAACTCATCAAGCTTGCTGATATATTCTAAGCGATCATTCATCCGGGCTTTTACCGCCTGCAGGTATTCATAATTATTAAAGTCAGGGAGAAAACCGTCAATTGGCAGGTATTCAAGTTCAGTAAACGGACCGAAGGGTTTGAATTCAGCTTTGTCATTAACAATATCTTCAATTAAGCCTAAAGTAATAGCCGGTGTAACTTTCTTGTCAAGGAAATGACCGGTGTTAATAATATAGCAAGTTACGCCTCTTTCCGCAAACAACTGTTTAAATTTATTATAATCTTTTTCCAATGGATATAAGCGGAAAGGATTAGCGTAAGGTACAATAACCAATTTGTTCGGATCCTCACCGGGAACATATTCGGCTGTTGTCCGTTTTGTCGCAAGAGTAGCCCCCATCACCGAAGCCAACTCCGGTGAATTGACCTTTAATACCGGCGGTAAAGTTCCGTCTTTCATAATCCAGAAAATCGCATCGCAAGGATGATCAAATTTATATATACGATTCGGAGTGGCAAATTTAGATTTAATCGTTCGACCGTTACCGTTACGGATATCTTCAGTAACAATTACAATTCGACCGGAATCATCAACCGTCGCTCCACAATTTTGAACCGTTACAAAATATTTCGTCTGTTCATTGGTTAAGGGGTAATCTTGAGTCTTATCAAAATAAGACTGTTCAAGACAAATTGAAGAAGCATCATTATTAGATATAATGAAGGCATCATCATGAAGCACAACGGTATCAAATTTACCGCCGTGATTCGATAAAGTAATCGTTGATTTTCCGGAACCGGACAATCCAAAAACACCGATTACTTTTTTGTTGCCGTTAGGCAAATTGAATTGTTTCTGCCCGCCATGACATGCGGTATATCCGTTTCTCTCCGCAATTGTCCACGCCAAGGTTAAGGTGCCTTTTTTATGCTCACCAAAATAACGCATACCAAAAAGACATGCACAGTTAAAATCGGCATCAAACAATGCTAAACCATTAGGAAAATCATCCGGATATAAATCCGGGTCGGAATAGATAAAAACATCACCTTCATCAAGCAAAACTGATTCATCATACTTTTTCGTATGTTCTTCATCAACAATTTGAAAATTAAGGAGCCAAGAATAAAGGGTGTTTTCATATCCTTCGGGTATCAATAAATGTGCTTTAATCATAAAGTCGGTGTGCAAACCGATATAAACTTGAGCGTGATACATTTTTTTATTGCGAGAATGAAAAGCAGTTTCCCTTATCAGGTCGCTAAAGTATTCGCTATTATCATTATTGACAAGGCGGCGTAATTTTGCTTGTCTCCCGGTTATTTTTCCATCGTTAAACAATAAAACTTTTGCGTCTTTAGGCAGACCTAGTTCTTTGGCATTCTCAACAATTTGATCAGTAATAATGGTTCCGGGAGCATTTTTTGCCAATTCATATGCTTCGTTCAAGGTGTTAACGGGAACAACATTATTTTCATAAAAAACTGATTCAATAGTGGTTCTGATTCGACTGAATAATTTTGGGGTTTTAGAACCGATAAATTCTTGTTTTAAATTGCTTTTTGTTGCCATATAAATACCTCCTATTATATTAAAAAAACAAATATACATCTATAGTATATTTGCAAATTATCATATGCAATATTAATGTAATATGTAGATATTACTATAGATATAATTGATAAATATACTAATATTACTGATTATATTTTAACACAATTAAACGTTAAATTCAAATGTAATACAAGTAAACGGTTACGAGAAATCTTTATTCCGTATTAGTTAAATGTGTAAAAATCAAATATTATTTTTATTCGACTGTATTAGCTTTTCTGATTGCCACAGCAGCAATATCGGAGTGGATATTTTGTCTTCTGCTGTTAAATACGACTACGAGATTAAAGTAAATAGGCATACTGTTTTTAATCCGCCATTTTACATCAAGATAATATCCATTACAGTTCAAGATATTAACAATTCGGGACAATAGAATGGAAATCAATAGCGATGTTTACATACTAAAGCATTTTATTTAATAATAAAAGCGCATAACCAGCCAATAACTTGTCATACGCTTGGTGTACTCCTATGGGGTTAGCTGACGGGTTAGGACACCCAAGTTGCCCTTCTTGATTAACAAGATTCACCCCAATGATTGGGTTCCCCACTCTTTTGTTCGATTCGGAGATATCATAAATATATATTATCAAAAAAAGCCGTTAAAGTCAATAAAGAATTTAAGTATTTTTTTGTAAATTATCAATTTTAAATCGTAAGACATTAGTTATTATAATTATCTTGCTTTTTATAAAGTGAGGCTTAGTTGTAAAAAAGTGAAGTATTTACCGCCTTAAGCCATCAGTTCTTGATGTGTACCCCATTCTTTAATATGGTTTCCATCGATTAATATTAATTGTCTTATCAACATCGACAACCGTCGAAAGTCGGTGGGCAATAATAATAATTGTTTTATTATCGGTATTTTCGATTATCAAATCATTAATCATCTTTTAGGAATTTGGATCAAGCAACGATTTTCTCTTTCAAACCGATTTCTTAATGCATCCCTAACTTTTATTTCATCCGATTTAGTTTCCACCTTTCGCATCAATATATTTTCTGCTATTGAAAGAGCATTAATTTGAAAATCCTGAAAAACAATCTATGCAAATAAACTAAGGATTGAAGACTATTTAACGTATATATTTAAGACATTACCAACAATCAATGTGAAAAGCAGAAATGAAATGTCCAAACTGTTACCATATAGTGATACTTTACCAATAAATCTAAGAATCAATTAAAAAACAGTCGGCTATATCTTTATAATATAGCCGACATTTCTTTTTTTACAAGACATCTTATTTTATACGCTTACTGTTAATATAATAAACGGATACTTTTTTATTAAAATTCTTAATGACCAAAATGCGGTTAACCTATCTTTCATATATAAT
>JALOBF010000038.1 GCA_023228385.1 Bacilli bacterium | reverse complement strand
CATCGGTTTTAATATTTTTAATATTCGTTTCATTAATCAATACTTGGCCTTTTTGTAAATCATATTGTTTTAAAATATGTCTTAAAATCGTTGTTTTACCCGATCCGGTTGTTCCGACAATCCCCAATGTTTTACCGCTCTCTACTTTAAAATTAATCTTTTCAATTGCGGGAAATTTACTTCCGGGATAAGCAAAAGTAACATCTTTAAATTCAAGTGTTTTTAATTTATTTCCGATAATTATCGGATCATTAGGCTCCTTAATCTCTGATGTTTGATGCATAATATTGTCAATGCGGTCATAAGATGCATTTCCCCGGCTCATGATATTGACTAAATCACCTAAAGCAAACATCGGCCATCCCAACATTCCCAAGTATATAACAAAGGATACTAATTGACCCGGTGATAATTGTTGATGAAAAACTAAATAAGCCCCATAACCAAAGGCAATGGTGTTGGCAACTGTAAAAATAGTCCGAAAAACCGGATCAAATAAAGCATTAATTCTTACTAATCCGATATTTTTTTGATAAGTATTTTTACCGCTTTCTCTTAATCTTCTAATCTCATCGAATTCTTGAACATAAGCTCTGACAACCCGAACTCCCGTTACTGATTCCAGAACTTTATTATTCATATCACTAAAGGCAATTTGACTTTTAGAATATGCCGCATGGGTTTTATTGCCCAATATTTTTACTATTAAAATAATAAAAGAAATCGGAATCAAACAAACCATAGTTAGTTTAAAACTGATTGTATACATCATCATGAATAAAATAAGAATTAAGTAAATAACCGCATCAACCAGGGTTAAAATACCATATCCGGCGGTCATTGATACCGCATTTAAATCACTTGTAGCTCTGGCCATTAAGTCCCCGACGCTGTTCTTTTCGAAAAACTTATTATCCATTTTTAATAAATGTTTATAATAGTTTTTCCGAATGGTATATTCTAATTTCATTCCGGCCCCAAATAATAAATAGTTCCATAAAGCTGAGACAAAATAGCCCCCAACCGTGACTATTATCATATACAATAACAATTTTAATAACGATTCTTCGGTTAAGGTTTTATTTACTATCTTGTCGATACCTTGTTCCAATAACTTGGGGGTAATGATACTTACAAAACTAGCTAAGTTTAAAAAAGTGATTGCCAATACATAACGAACCCAATTTGCTTTTATATACCATCCTATTTTTCTAAACATATTTGTTACCTCGTTTACTTCTTTCCATCACAATTATACTACATAAATAAATAAAATCAATATATAACTCTCTTTCCGGGCCAGTCGATATTGTTGAATTGACTGAACTTAATGCTTGGTTCACATTATAAAAATTCTATAATCCTATCGGCAAAAAAGCAATAATCTAATTGTTGAATAATGTAAAAATTAGAAATAATACTGTATAAACAAGTGGATAATCGGCGTGTTTTCTCAGATAATCCTTCTTGAAAACACAATGTAAACAAATGTTTACATTAAATATCCTAATAATATTTGAAGTTTATGGTATTATAATTTGATTATGTTATAATAATCATAAATAAGACAATGATTTGTGATGGAGGAATAAAATGAAATTTGAGGAAAACTTAGTAAAACTAAGAAAAAGCAAAGGTCTCTCGCAGGAAGAATTGGCGGAAAAACTGGATGTATCGCGGCAAACCGTCTATAAATGGGAATCCGGGCAAAGCTATCCCGAACTTGATCGATTGGTGATGATCAGTAAACATTTCGGGTATACAATTGATGAATTATTAAATAAAGATCTCGCAATCAGCGATGACGGTATGAAAATAAAATATGATCGTTTTTATAATCGATATAGTTTTTTCACTGCGTTCGGTGTCTTCTTTATTATTTTGGCCGTTGCCGCAATGTTGGCTTTATTTGCTTTGTATAAAGAAGAAAAATATTATATACCGTTAACGGTTTTCTTTGTATTGCTTTTAATCGGAATAAGCATATTGATTGCTTTTGGTATCCAAGCCGATTATTTCAATAAAACAATTCCGAAAGATACTGATTTTTACACATTAGAAGAACGAGAGATTTTCTCTAAAAAGTATGCTATTGGCATTATTGTCGGTATCGGTTGTTTGTTCTTGGCAATTGTATCGTTGTTTTTCAGTATGGCGGCCTTTCCTGCTTTATATGCCGTTGCTTTAATGTTGGCTATTATTGCCGTCGGGGTATTTTTTTTGGTTTATTTCGGTTGTCTTGATGCGAAATATAAAATGCAGCATCCTGTTCGGAATCGGCATGAAAACGAAAAGGTTGGAAAAATATCATCAGTCGTTATGTTGTCAGCCGTTATAATTTATCTGATTATCGGTTTTGTTTTCGAAAAATGGCATCCCGGTTGGGTAGTCTTTCCGATTGGCGGTATTGCCTGTGGAATCGTTGAGGTTATTGCGAAAAAAGAGCAATAATGGGCTCATGCCTTTTTAAAATAGATAGGATTATTGCAAAATGAATAAGAAAAGTATATAATGATAATATCAACAGAAACGGTAAGAAGAGAAGATGCGTAAAAAATTTTTAGTCGTTATCCTTTTATTATTATTGGTTTTTCTATCGGCTTGCGTAATAAGCCCCCCCGATCCTAACGGTAATAATAACGGCGGTCCGCCCCGGGCCGAAGCCGTATACTTATTTGCTATCAATGATACTCACGGCGCTTTTTATAGTGAAAACAACTATCCGGGATTAGAGAATATCGCCGGTTTACTCGGTATGCTTGAGGCGAAAGGCGATAAATATATTAAAATCGCGGTTGGCGATGTTTTTCAAGGCTCTTATATATCCAATATTCATCATGGCTTACCGATGGTTAAAGCGTTAAATTTAATGGAATTTGATGCTTTTGTTATCGGCAATCACGAATTTGATTGGGGTATAGATAAAATTGCCGTTTATAAAGACGGTAATCCCGAAAACGGCGAAGCGGATTTTCCCTTTTTAGCTGCCAATATTAGATATAAAGGCGAGAAACTTCCCTGGACCGACGATTATCTGATTGTTGAAAGCGAGGGATATAAGGTCGGCATTATCGGTGTTATCGGTTATGGACTGGAAAGCTCCATCGCCGCCGATAAAGTCGAGGGATATGAGTTTTTGGATCCGGTTCCGATTGTCGAAAATCTGGCTTTAAAGTTACGTTCCGAGCATTTATGTGATTTGGTTATCGCCGCCACTCATAATTACTCTTCATATTTTAATCTTAACGTTACTAATTTTTCGGAAGCAAGTTTGGTTGATGCCATCGTTTGTGCTCATACTCATCAGAGGATTAATGAATCGGAAATACGGCTTGACGGTTATGAGGTCCCGATTATTCAAAGTAATGATAAAAACCAAACCGCCGGCGAGATCATTTTTAAATTTAATAAAAGCGGAAAGCTTCTTTCGGCTAAAGCCCGTCATTATTATCCGGATCGTTATCAGGCCGACAGCAAGGTTTTGGCCTTAATTGAAAGTTATGCTGCCGATATTGCCGCCGGCGAACGGATTATCGGTTATACCGTTGAAAAATTATATAGAGATCGCCTTGGTTTGGAAATAACCAAGGCCATGAAAAATAAATATCAGGTTGATGTTGCTTTTATTAATACCGGTGGCGTCCGCGAAACATTATCTCCGGGTCCGATTACGGTTAAGGATGTTTATCAGGTCTTTCCCTTTGATAATGCCGTTATTCTAACCGACATTTCCGGATCTCAGCTTCGAAGTTTATATTACAATCAACGAAGTTATTTATATTATAATGATGATTTTGATTTTGATGCGATTGAGAGTGATACCATATATCGCATCGCTATAATTGATTACATATATTATCGAAGTTATTATACGATGTACTTTGAAGAATATGAACCGGAATTTACATCAAACTTGATGCGCGATGTTTTTATTGAATATTTGGAAGAATATTATCCGCTTTAAAAATAACAGTGGAGAAAAAAATTATCCTCGGACCATGGTCCGGGGATTTTTTAAAAAAACATTAATTAATTACCGATATACGGGAAAAATAAGAAAGTCCCTATTTAAAAAGGAAGCGTTTCATAAAAGAAACGCTTTCGGTTTTGGAATGCTATTTCTGCGATGTTCGGTTGGCAATTTCTATAGCTAGTCTTACCATTCGCCCGCAGTCACGCGATGATACAGAACCCCATCCTTCATTGGTGACGGTGTCAAGAACCCCGAGTTCGCGCGCGATTTCATATTTTAAATTTTCCGACATTACGCCATTATTATTTTTTGCCAATGCAATGACCTCCTTTTAGCACCCGATATTATATTTCCCCGCTTGATAATTACTATTAAATAAATATCTAACAATAAATGTTTATTAATTTTCAATACTATTTTTCGATAACAACCGACATTTAATTCATTATTGAAAACGCTTTAAATCGCTTTTTTCATGGAAATATGCAAAAAGAAAACACTTTCATAAAATATCGCAAATAATTTCATTTTTCGTATCGCATTAATGGTATAAGCAATTATATACAAATATATACAAAAATTTTCGCATAATCAGAAAGATAATAAAAGCAATAGGGCGGTAGCTTTATATTCGGAATTTTATTGGAATATTCGGTTTTTGATTAAAACAGCTGTTATATAAGAAGAGTGAGGTCTTATGGATACGAAATTTGTAAATTATATGGTAAAAAGAATATTGCTGGCCTTGGTAACAATTTTATTTGTAATTACCGTTACTTTTTTTCTGATGCATGCGATTCCGGGCGGTCCTTTCTTGGGTGAGAAGGCGATAACGGAAGAAGTGCAGAGAGCTTTGGAGAAAAAATACGGTCTTGATAAACCGCTTATAACCCAATATTTTACTTATCTTGGCGATCTGCTTCGGTTTGATTTCGGTCTTTCTTTAAAGCAACGAGGAATGACAGTTAAAGAGATTATTTTCAGCGGTTTTGCGGAATCGGCCAAAATCGGCAGTCTGGCGGCCCTGATTGCCATAATTATTGGGATTATTCTCGGTTCAGCGGCGGCGGTCCGGCGTAACAAGACCACCGACAAAGTGACGATGGTGGTATCAACCGCTTTTGTTGCCGTTCCCAGTTTTGTTATCGGAACTTTTATTCTTCTCCTTTTTTTTATTGCAATTCCGAAATTACTGGGCATGCCGGCTCCCGGCGGTTATATTTTCCCGATTTTGACTTTAAGTTTATATCCGATGGCCTATATTACCCGCCTAACCCGTTCTAGTATGCTTGATGTCTTGGGTCAGGATTATATCAGAACGGCCCGGGCAAAAGGCGTAACCAAAAATAAAGTTATATTCAAGCATGCCCTTAAAAATGCCCTTATTCCGGTATTGACTTATGTCGGTCCGATGCTTGCCTATATTTTGACCGGCAGTTTGGTTGTCGAGAAAATATTTAATGTTCCCGGAATCAGTCGGGCTTTCATTAACAGTATAACCAATCGCGATTATCCGCTTATAATGGGAACAACCGTATTTTTGGCATCATTAATCGTTATTATGAATCTGGTAACCGATATTTTATATCGAATTGTTGATCCCAGAATTGATTTCAGTTAGGAGCGTGTGAAAACGTGATTGAAAATAAAATCAATAATATAAAGAAAAACCCCTTAAGTTTTCAACTGAATCTTAATAAATTCAATCCGGCGACCGCCGAGGAAAAGTCTCAACAAGAGGTCAGGCGTGAACCGGTAAGTTTTTTTAAAGACGGAATCAGAAGACTACGAAAAAACAAAATCGCAATGATTTGCTTTTTTGTTATTGTGTTTATTGTTTTGGTTACAATTTTTGTTCCGATGTTTTATCCCTATACATATGAAAAAATGTTGGGACAACAACCCGGTGTTCCGGTTGATCCTACTTACAGCAACCTAAAACCGTTTCAATACGGTGAAACGGAAAAAACGCGAATTGCTGCCGGCGAATTTGTCTTTCCCCATATCTTCGGCACCGATGAGCATGGTCGCGATTATTTTATTCGAGTTATTTATGGGACGAGAATATCATTGTTTGTTGGTTTTTTTGCCAGTATTATCGTTTTGATTATTGGTTTGATTTACGGATCGATTGCCGGTTATGCCGGCGGTAAGACCGATTTGATTATGATGCGTTTTGTTGATATGATATATTCTTTGCCTGATATGCTTATTATAATATTGCTCTCGGTCATTATCAGAAACCAGAAAGATTTAAAATTAACCGGTATCTTCGCCCGGTTGGGCCCCAATATGCTCGGTATTTTTCTTGTATTCGGTCTTCTTTACTGGGTCAGTATGGCCCGACTGATTCGCGGTCAGATATTAAGCGTGAAAAACGAGGATTTTGTCTTGGCGGCCCGTTCAATTGGGGCCTCCCCGGCTCGCATTATTCGTAAGCATTTATTGCCCAACTGTATCAGCGTCATTATCATTTCGACCGCTTTGCAAATTCCCTCCGCCATTTTTACCGAAAGTTTTTTAAGTTTTCTCGGATTGGGTGTGGAGATACCGATGCCGAGTTTAGGTTCGCTTGCTGCCCATGCTTTGGACGGAGTTTTTAGTTATACCTATCGCCTGGTTATCCCCGCTATTTCAATCAGTTTAATTGTTCTATCGCTTAATCTATTCGGTGACGGCTTGCGTGATGCTTTCGATCCGAAACTTAAAAACTAGGAGGAATTATAATGAGCATTTTAGAAATTAAAGATTTGCATACCTCTTTTTATACTCCTTTGGGTGAGGTTAAAGCTCTTGACGGTATTTCGTTTAAGCTTGAAAAAGGAGAAATTTTAGGTATTGTCGGGGAATCGGGAAGCGGCAAATCGGTAACCGCTTATTCGATATTGCAAATATTGGTTCCTCCCGGAAAAATAGTATCCGGCAGTATCAAATTTAACAACCAGGAATTGGTCGGGGCGGATGAAAATGTAATGCAGACGATCCGCGGCAATAAAATAAGTATGATTTTTCAGGACCCGATGACAAGCCTAAATCCGGTATATACCATCGGCAATCAATTAACGGAAGCAATTAAACTTCATACGGAACGCCAAGATGAAGCGGCGAGCCTGCGGGCTCTTGAAATGTTAAGGCTGGTAGGCGTTAATGAACCGGAACGGCGGCTTAAACAGTATCCTTATGAGCTGTCGGGCGGAATGCGGCAGCGGGTTATGATTGCCATGGCGCTTTCTTGCGAACCGGAAATTTTAATTGCCGATGAACCGACAACCGCCCTTGATGTAACAATCCAGGCGCAGATCCTTGACTTAATTCAGGAAATACAACGTAAATTCGAAATGGCGACGATTCTTATTACCCATGACCTTGGAGTTGTCGCCGGTATGTGCGACCGGATTATCGTTATGTACGGAGGAAAGATTGTCGAGACCGGCTCGACCGATCAAATTTTTTATAATCCGAAACATGAATATACCAAAGGACTGATGCGTTCCATTCCGAGTAAGGTCAGAAAAAAAGAAAGACTCGTTCCGATTGAAGGAACACCGATAGATCTCCTTAATATGCCTAAGGGTTGTGCCTTTTGTCCACGTTGTCCCAAGGCAATGAAAATTTGTCTCGAGCGAATCGTGGATCCCATTGAAATTGAATCCGGTCATTATACCACCTGCTGGACGGCGGTAAAAGAAATGATTACCTCCGGCGATGCCGTATTATTGCCTGAGGAGGAGGTGAAGGAACATGACATCCGCAATCAATGATAACAATCAAAAAGAAGAATATTTGCTTGAGGTAAGAAATTTAAAACAATATTTCCCGGTTCGGGTCGGTTTTATGAAGTCTTTGTATTTAAAGGCGGTTGATGATGTTTCGTTTGGAATTAAAAAGGGAGAAACACTCGGACTGGTCGGTGAATCCGGTTGCGGCAAGACGACCGTCGGTCGGGCCCTCCTTCATTTGTATAAACCGACATCCGGAGAAATAATATTCAAAGGTAAAAAAATTCAAGATAAAGAAAGTTTAGTCAAGTTTAGAAAAAAAGCGGCAATGGTTTTTCAAGATCCTTATTCGTCGCTTAATCCGCGTATGACCGTCGGAGATATTATCGGCGAACCGCTCGATGTTCATAAACTATATATCAACAAAGAAGAAAGAAAGGCGCGGATAAATGAGTTAATGAATCTGGTCGGTCTTTCGAGCGAGCATGCGACCCGCTATGTTCACGAGTTTAGCGGCGGTCAACGGCAAAGAATCGGCATAGCCCGGGCTTTAGCCATGAGTCCCGAATTTATTGTTTGTGACGAACCGGTATCGGCCCTTGATGTCTCGATTCAGGCACAAATCATAAATATGTTTGAAGATTTGCAAAAGAAACTGGGACTTACTTACCTGTTTATCGCCCATGACTTACATATTGTTGAACATATTTCGCGCCGAATTGCCGTAATGTATTTGGGAAAGATTGTGGAGCTTGCCGCTGCCGAGGAATTAATGAAGCATCCGCTTCACCCCTATACAGTCTCATTACTATCGGCGATTCCGATTGCCGATCCCAAGCGGGCCCGCACCCGTAAAAGGATTATACTTAAAGGCGATGTCCCCAGCCCCTTAAATATGCCATCCGGTTGTCCGTTCCGGACCAGATGCCCGCGGGCAACTGAAGCCTGCGCCGGCTTTTCGCTGGAGTTTAAAGAAGTAAGCAAAGACCACTTTGTATCATGTATTTTATATTAATCGGATAAACACATGCGAAGGCATGGTTTATATATATAGTGATAAGGAGGAAAAATGAAAAACATTTTTAAAAAAGCTTTTGCTTTTGTAATTTTCTTAGCAACCTTGTTTTTCTTGTCGGCTTGCGGCGGGAAAAAAGCCGAGCTTGTTATTTGTGTCGGCCCTAATCCGGATACGATTGATCCGGCTTTGAACAGTGCGGTCGACGGTGCGACGGTTATTATTCATGCCTTTTCGGGGTTGGTCGGTTATCAATTAGTCGACGGTAAATTGGAACTTGTCCCTGATTGCGTTAAAAAACTTCCCGAACCGGTTACATTAACCGGGGGAAAAGTCAAGTATGTATTTACTATGAAAGACGGTTTGAAATGGTCGGACGGAAGTGCTTTAACCGCTGCTGATTTTGAATATGCTTGGAAACGGGCCGTCGATCCCGCAACCGGTGCGGATTACGAGTATATGTTTGACGTAATTGATGGATATGAAGAAAACAATTTGAATGTAAAGGCCTCCGCCGACGGAAAACAACTGACGGTTGTCCTGAAAAATTTTGTCCCTTATTTCTTTGAACTTTGTGCTTTTCCGACATATATGCCGGTTAAAAAATCTGTTATTGAAGCTAATCCCGATGCCTGGGCAACAAAACCCAAAACCTATATCGGTAACGGGCCTTATAAAATGACATATTGGAAACACAATAGTAAAATGATTTTTGAAAAGAACGAAAATTATCATAATGCTGAACAAGTCAAGATTAAAAGCATTGAATTTGCTTTATCCGATGATGACAATGCCATCCTTACCAATTACATTAACGGCAAATATAAGTTTATTGACACGGTTCCCAATCAGGAAATTGCAAGACTGAAAAAAGACTATCCGAGTGAATTCGTCGTAACCGGTCAGTTGGGTACTTATTATATTTGCTTTAACATTGCCGATGATGTTATTTATGGCGATATTGTAACTGATGAAGTGAAAAAAGCCAATGTTCGCAAAGCTCTCAGTTTATTAATCGATCGTAACCATATTGTTGAGCAAATCGGACAAGCCGGCCAAATTCCGGCCAACAGTTATGTTCCGAGTGGACTTACCGAACCGGACGGTGCCGAATTTGTTTCTAAAAGCGGTGTAAATCGCGACGGACAAGGCTATTATTCGGTTAAGAAAACCGATTATCAACAAAACTGTGCCACGGCGGTTCAACTTCTTAAAGATGCCGGTTACACCTGGAACGAAACCTCCAAAAAGTTTACCAACTTTCCGAGTTTCAATTATATCACTAATCCCAGTACCGGTCATGAAGCCATTGCCACTTATATTAAAGAAGTCTTTGCTGGTTATGGCATTACGATGAATATCAGTACTCAGGAGTGGAACACTTTCCTTAACACCCGGAAAAACGGTGATTATACAATTGCCCGTAATGGTTGGTTAGGTGATTATAACGATCCGATTACTTTCCTCGATATGTGGATCTCGACAAGCGGTAATAATGACTGTCAATTCGGTAAAGGTTCTCACACCAGCGTTGCAATTTACGGTGCCAATAAAGACAAAACTTGGGCTCAAACTTATGATGCCATAATTGGTCAAGTTAAAACATCAACCAATCCGGAAACCAGATTTAATTTAATGCATCAGGCTGAAGATTTATTAATGGAAACCGGCGCTATCTGCCCGGTATACTTCTACACCGATCTTTACATGATTAATCCGAAGCTCAAAGGATTTTTTGCTTCGCCGCTCGGATATAAGTTCTTTATGTATTGTGAATTAGCAACTTAGGGCTAATCCTCCTTTCAAAAGGCCGGACCCGCAAGGCTCCGACTTTTTGTTTTTTTATTGCTATTATAAAAATATATGATATAATCAAATAACGGTGATTAATATGCTTTTTAAGAAAAATCAAACTATTATTTTTGTCGGTGATTCCATAACCGATTGCGGTCGGGTTAAGCCGGCCGGCGAAGGATGCTTACCGGGGAGTCCGTACGGAAACGGTTATGTTGCCCTCAGTTTTGCCTATCTTCATGCCCAATATCCGCATTTACATTTAAGGATTATTAATCAGGGAACCGATGGCGACCGCTCTACCGACCTTTTGCTTCGTTATTCCGATATATTGTTATATAAGCCGGATTGGGTGGTTATGATGATTGGCGTTAATGATGTTTGGCGTTATTTTGATTGTCCGGGAATGAAAGATATTCATGTTGATTGTGCTACTTATCAACAAAATCTTGAAGCGATTGTAGAACAAAACAAAGAAAATAAGATTAAAACCATTTTTCTTTCACCGTTTATCATGGAAGTAAATCCGCAAGATCCGATGCGCCGAAAGTTGGATACATACCGCAGTGCCATGCAAAAACTTTCCGAAAAATACGGCTTACATTATATTGACGTTCAGGAGTCATTTGATTTGTTATTGCACGAAGCTACGAGTTATGAAATATCCCGTGACCGGATTCACCCCAATATTGTCGGTCATATGGTGATTATGAAAACATTGATTGATTATATTGAGACCCGATAAGGATTTGTTATGAAGGTATTGGCTCTTATTGATTCATTTAAAGGAACTCTGACCTCGGCGCAACTTGGTAAAATTATTACCGAAGAATTAAAGAAGAAAAATATAACGGCTGATTATTTGCCGATATCCGACGGCGGTGACGGTTTTTTGGATGTAATCGCGAAAGCGGCTGATGTGATAACGATTCCCGTTCGGGTTCGCGACCCACTCAGCCGGCCGCTTGACAGCTATTATTTATATGATGAAAAACAATCAACTGCCTATTTGGAACTGGCCAAAGCAAGCGGAATTAATTTATTGAAAAAAGAAGAAC
>JALOBF010000037.1 GCA_023228385.1 Bacilli bacterium | reverse complement strand
TTCTGTTTAAATATGTTATAACCCGACTTACGCAGTTGTAGTGCGAAATAATTATTAACTTTTGCTAATTATAGTATAAAAATACAGAAAAAGGTCAGTTTTGGCTTAAAAACTGCTTTTTTTCTCTTTTTATTATATTTTGCTTGCGTTGTGTGAAGTGGTGTGATATACTATAAATAGTAAAGGTGGTGCTATTATGTTTCTTAAATTTGAAAAGAAAAAAGATGCTTCTGGTAATCCTAGAACTTATGTTAGTATTGTTGAGGGATATCGTGATGTAAATAATGTTTCCAGACATAGAAGAATTAAATCGTATGGGTACCTGGAACAATATGAAGACCAAGATGCCTTTTTAGCTATGGTCAATAAGGATCTTGCGAAGTTCGAAAAAGAAGCCGATAATACTATCTCTTTTTCATTTACCGATACGGAAAATAAAAATAACTCAGAGTTTAATAGAATATACAATTATGGTTATCGTTATTTAGAAACCATCTATGATGCATTAAATATTGATAAATATTTGAATGATTATCAAAAAAGATTAGATAGAAAAATTAAATATAAATTCAAAGAAATATTTAAATTTCTGGTAATTCAAAGAATTTTAAGGCCAGATTCCAAACGGGCCACAATTCAAGAAATAAATAAGTTTTATAAAATGAATTTAAACTTTTCCTTGGATGATGTCTATAGGTTTCAAACAATTCTAAGTAATGTTTTTGATGATTTACAGAACCACTTAAAACTTGAAACCGATAGACTAATCAAAAGGGATTTTAGTAAGGTGTATTATGACATAACTAATTATTATTTTGAAATAGACTTCAATGATTTAATTGATAACTATAGACATAAAGGCGTATCCAAAGAACATAGGCTAGATCCTATTATAGGTTTTAGTTTGTTCATGGATTCTAACGGGTTACCTATTAAATGTAATATTTTTAACGGTAATGCATCGGAGAGTATTACCTTAATCCCTGAAATGAATAAAATTAAAAAGTCGTTTAATATAAATAGAACAATAGTTGTGGCTGACAAAGGACTCAATTCATCTAAAAACATTGCTGAAATAATTACAAATGGCGACGGCTATATTTTTTCCCAAATAATAAGGGGGAGGAAGGGGAAAAGATACCATGAACATATATTAAATGATGACGGATATATAAAGGAGTTTAATGAGGAAGGTGAGCTGATATATAAATATAAACTATTTGAAGAGGATTTTGAAATAATAATTAACGGAAGGCCAAATATACATAAAAGAAAGGTCTTAATATATTATAATCTTAAAGATGACCTAATAGCAAAAAAGAAAAGATTCGAAAAAATCTCCAAAGCAATAAAGTCTCTAAGAAATAATGCCTATGATATTGATCATGCATATTCAAAATATATTAACAAAGAATTATTTGATAAAAAAACAGGGGAGATAATTGAGGGCTATAAACTGACAAAAACAATTAACCATGATAAAATTGCTGAAGAAGAAAAGTTTGATGGATATTTTGCCATTGTAACTAACGAACTTAACCTCAATCATCAAGAACTGAGGGAAGGCTATCATAAACTGTCAGAAATTGAAGATATGTTTAAAGTTACTAAAACTAATCTTTTGTTTAGACCTGTCTTCCATTATAAAAAAGAAAACATTAAATCGCACTTTCTGATTTGTTATACAGCTTTACTAATAATAAGGTTATTGCAGGCTAAACTGAAAAGGGATGGTATTAATTTATCAGTAGAAAGAATTGTAAACGTGCTTAATAGTATGAATATGGAGATTATTAAAGATGTTGTTCACCTACATCATATTGGGGGGCGACTTGATTATAAAGAATATATAAAAGATAAAAACACTAATTTTAATAATGTTTTTTCAGGAAGCGACCAAATTGAGAAGGATCATAAATTATTAAATATTTCATTTAACGTTAACTTCGATTATGCCTATGTAAAAATTGAAAAATTTAATAGGTATTTTAAACAGCTACATTTTCACACAACAACTGCGTAAGTCAGGGCTTTGATAGATATCATGATTCCGAAACAAAACGATTAGAAAATGGGGATGGGCTGCATTTAGTAAGACAGTTCCTGTACCGAAACTAAGTTATGTTATAATCGCAGTATAAAACTATTGAATTGAGTACGGAGAGAAGAACAGAATGAAAAAAGCACTATTAAGTATTTGCTTATTGACCCTTGTATTTATCTTATTTGGTTGCTCAAATAATGCTAACAAGATTAAATTTTCTAAAACCGAAACATCGAATATTAAAATTAAAGATAGTTCTATTGAATTTACAGAAGAACAAGCAGAATCACTTTTTAAAATTATAGATTCATTAGAATGGCTAAAAGAAAAAGAAGACAACGATAAAGTACCATCATTTGATTTAAACATTTATGCATATAGAACAATTAGTAAAGACGACAATAATTTAATGCTTGATTCTGTTGGATCACAAGTAATCTTATACTATTATGTAGATTTAAATACAGGCACTGTAATGATGGGATATGTAACATTATCATCGATTATCAATAATTTATATGCTAAATTAAGCATAAAACAATTAAATAAAATTAGAACGTTATTCAATTTAATTGATTAAAAATTAAAGAAATTAATTACGCATACAAATTCTAATTTTCGCGCGTGATTTGATTGTATTCAGTCGAGAAACTGGACAATATATTAATAGAAGAGCCAACCGGCTTTCTTAACAATTATAATTTTGAAGATAAACGGACGTTTCTTTTGTGGGAGATAAATTCTCCCCTTTTTTTATTTGATCAAGCAGATTAGAATTTTTTTTGATCGTTTATCATTCGCCCGAATTCTAAGATAATTTGTGTTGTCGGCAGGAGTAGGTTGGTTGGTTTTAGTAATTTACTGATTTTCGATGATTTTAAATGTCATTTTCATAAGATAAAATCATCCTGAGTATTTCATTAGTTGGCTTATTTAATGATGACGGATTGGACATGGCTTTGACATTTTAGTTTTTTAATTTTTAAATCACCTCAAGAGATTCAGAATATAAAGCACAGCTTGTGAAATTCGATATATAAAATATATGTGATAAAAAGCAATTTAGATATTGCATTTAAATAATTTTATGATACAATTAAATTGGTAAGGGATATTATGGTAATTAATCTAATCTTTGTTGCTTTTCTTTTATGTTTTACTGGTTTTGCTAATGTATTTGTTTAAGCTAGTGATACTGAATCTATAGCCCTTACAAATTAAAAATTTGCGGCTATTGATAAACAGATTGCCTTTGGTAATGAATTCTATAATAAACATTATAAAATTAATTCAACAAGTGTTATCGGTGATCTTAATGATAGGTAAGTAATTTATTAATTTTACTAAAGCCGAACGGTTATATGATATTGCATAGATCATCGCTGACATTCACCGAATATTCATTTACCGGCAACTCCCCTTATTGTGGGTATGAGTTTACCATAAACAAAAGGTTAGATGGAGAACCATTTGGATATGGCTACACAGGTAATCATGCAATGGTGGTCTATGGTTGCTGTATAACCGATCGGGGAACAACTAATTATTTAGTGCATATAGGATACCGTAGTTATCCAAGGGACGTTTGGATTACTGAATATGGAGGAATTTTTTCATCATTTTATATAACTTATAATGATATTCATTATAATCATGGGTACCACTTCTTTACAAATAACATTAACGATTATAAAGTTTGTGGTTGTGGTCAATCAATATCGCACTGTCATATATATGACAATAATGATGTATCTTTTAACGAAACATATCATTATGCATTTTGCTGGTGCGGCGCCTTAACTTTAAAAAAACACTCCTACAATAATGTTTCGGGAAATTTGCTACAATTTAGTAAAGGCGGGTACCTTCATTCACATACTAATCTGGTTTAATCATATAATGATTATATCCCCACATTAAAATGTACGGTATGTAGTAATATCTTTGAGGAAGAACATAACTTATATTATAATCCCGATAGGGATATATTTGACTGCTCCGTATGTGATTATACAACAAAATTTATTATTATCGGGTAAACAAAAAGAAAGGAATAACAAACATTTTGAAAATACGTCTACTGTTACTTTTATTAATATTGGGTTTTATTATATTGGCAGGTTGCAAATTGCGGCATAAAAAACAATATGAGGAATTCAATGATTTTTTTCAATTGAAATATGCTGTTAAAAATGAAATACAACCCGTTATTGTCGACGATTCTTCTTTTCATTATCTCGACTTATTTACCACAGAGCATGATTTGATAAATAATCATAAAATTAAGGACACTGTATTTACAAAAAAATATCTGGGCATTAATTTCTTGACCAAAAAACCTCTTGGTGGAGATTATTGCGGCTACGAAATTATTTTGTCAAGAGAGATTTCAATTTTTGATGACGATATTATTTATACTGAAATGATTCAATATTGGGCTGTATACTTTCCGGAGGATTCTTCCTTGGATAATTTCCTTGAGAATTTGAATTACGATCTGAATAAAGGGATTGAATATGAGTATAACGGAATCACATGTTATCGTGACTGCTGTTACGGACCTCAGAATATCTCGTTTCGTACAATGTTTTTATATGATGATTATTTGTATTTATTCTTTGTAACCACGTATAATTTTATAAGTAACTATGATACGGAACAATGTCAGCAAATAACTGAAATTTTTCTGGAACAAGTTATTAGATGTTGATTTGCGAATTATATAATGCTTAATTCATCAGATAAAATAGTAATAGAATAAATTGGGGTATTGTAATTTATATTGATGGATTTTATATAATCCGGTAAAACTGGACTCTGCGAAAAAGCGTTTGTTGGCGGGAGATAAATTCTCCCCTTTTTTTATTTGATAAAGCAGATCGGAAGTTTTTTAATCGTTTATCATGCGTCTGAAATTTCTAAGATAAATTGTGTAAAATCAAAAAGTTTGTCGAAAATATTATTATTCTTGAATCTAAAATGTTTTTGTGTTAAGATAATCGGGGAAATAAGATTGAAAAGAGGCAATGTATTTTTATGAATATTTTATTAATGCTTACTCCAAAAAACAAAGTAGCTTATATTAATGAAGACTCGACGGTTCGTCAGGCTTTGGAAAAAATGGAATTTCATCGATATTCCGCAATTCCGATTTTAGATCGGGAAGGAGGTTATGTCGGTACATTAACCGAAGGCGATTTGCTATGGGCGGTTAAAAACAGGTTTAATTTAAATTTAAAAGCCGCTGAAAACATCATTGTATCGTCTATCCCGCGTAATCGCGATAATTTACCGGTAACGATTGAGGCAACATTTGGTGATTTGGTCGAAAAAGCCGTTAATCAAAATTTTATTCCGGTTTTAGACGGTAAATCCTCTTTTATCGGAATTGTTACAAGAAAGGATATTATTCAATATTGTTATAATAAAATATGTAATTGAGGAAGACGATAACCAGTTGGATATTGCCTTTTTTTTGTAATTATTTTTCTTTCTTTTTTATTTTCATCATGTTATAATGAAAGAGAGCGTTTTCACAATGAAAGCAGAAAGGAAGAGTATGGACAAATTTGATTACATGGTAAAACATGGCTTTGAGCAGTTGGTTTATTTTTATGATAAAACAACTGGTTTAAAAGGTATCACTTGTATTCACGATACGACATTGGGTCCGGCTTTAGGGGGTACGCGTTTATGGAATTATAATAACGAAGATGAAGCGGCCCTTGATGTTATGCGGTTAGCGCGGGGAATGACCTTAAAAAGTGCAGCTGCAGGATTAAATTTGGGCGGCGGAAAAACCGTTTTGATCGGAGATGCCGAAACATGCAAATCGGAAGCTTATTTTCGGGCTTTGGGTCGTTTTGTTCAAAGTTTAAACGGTCGTTATATTACGGCTGAGGATGTCAATACGACTACTCTGGATATGGAGTATGTTAACATGGAAACTAAATATGTCGTCGGCTTGGAAGGGAAGTCCGGTAATCCGTCACCGATTACGGCTCTCGGTGCTTTTTATGGCATTAAAGCAGCTTTAAAATATCGCTTTAATACCGATGATATTTCAAAATTCAGTTATGCCGTACAGGGAGCGGGTCAAACCGGTTATTATATAATAAAATATTTACTTGAAAATAACGCAAAAAAAATATACTTTTCCGAAATTAATCCCAAGCATATCGAAAGAATGAACCGCGAACATCCTATGGTTGAATTTGTCGACCCCAACGAAATTTATTCTCTCGATGTTGACGTTTTTGTTCCTTGTGCTTTAGGTGCCGTATTGAACGATTCAACAATCCCCAAGTTGCAAACTGCAATAATTGCCGGGACGGCCAATAATCAGCTTTTGGATGAAATCAAACACGGAAAAATGATTAAAGACCGCGGATTATTATATGCCCCCGATTTTGTTATCAATGCCGGCGGTGTAATCAATGTTTATCATGAAATGAAAGGTTATAATCGGGATAACGTTATCAGGGATGTTAAGAAAATATACGACCGTCTGCTTGAGATCTTTAAAATAAGTGACGAAGCGGCAATTGACACCCAACAAGCGGCTAAGGTCTTCGCCTTAAAAAGAATCGATACCATCGGTAAAATCCATACCAATTACATAAATTAAAGGGAGTATTAATATGAAGAGAATTACTTTTATCACCGGTCACTACGGAAGCGGTAAATCGGAGTTTGCGGTTAATCTCGCCATAATGCAAGGCGTTGATTTGCTGATTGATCTCGATATTATCAATCCATATTTTCGTTCCCGTGAATTGGCGCAACTATTGGCTGAAAACAATATAAAACTTATTTCTTCTCCGCTTAAGAACGCTTTAGGGAGCGACTTGCCTTATATCGCCAAAGAAGCGTTCGCGCCCTTTTCCGATTTTGCCATCCGTTCGATTTATGATTTGGGCGGTGATCGCGCCGGCGCCCGTTTATTACGTCAGTTTCAAGACAGTATAAATCCGGATGAAGTAGATTTATTGCTGTGTGTCAATGTTTATCGGGAACTGACTTCATCCACGGAAAAAATAATTGATATGATACGTCAAATTGAAGAAAGCGGCGATTTTCAAATTAGCGGACTGATAAATAACAGTAATTTTCTTCGCGACACAACTTATGATGATTTATTATATGGTGAGTCGATATTGAAACAAGTAGAAAAGCGTTGTCACCTGGACATCGTCTATACCGGGGTTTATGAAGATATTATTTCCAAATGCGGACCGCTTGCGGGAAAGACAATTCCGTTAAAGTTATTTTTACGGAAAAAGTGGTTATAAAACATAAACGAGGAGGTTTAATGGCTAAAGGGAAAATCACTTTTAATTATGATTATTGTAAAGGTTGTCGCCTTTGCGTTGAATTTTGTCCGCCGAAAATATTGGCAATGGAAAAAAGTATGATGAATGAAAAAGGTTATAATTTGGTTAAAGTTACTGAGCCGGACAAATGTCTCGGTTGTGCGATTTGCGCAATAATGTGTCCCGATTCGGTAATTACGGTCGAGAGGTTTGTCCAACATGGCTAAAATGTTAATGAAAGGGAATGAAGCCATTGCGGTTGCCGCTCTTAAAGGCGGATGCGAGGCCTTTTTCGGATATCCGATTACACCGCAGAACGAGATTCCTGAGTATTTGGCTCGTTATATGATACCTGCCGGGAAGATATTCGTCCAGGCGGAGTCGGAAATTGCCTCGATCAATATGGTATACGGCGCCGCCGGTGCCGGGGTGCGGGTGATGACCTCGTCATCATCGCCGGGAATTGCCTTAATGCAAGAAGGAATTTCATATCTTGCCGGAGCTGAATTGCCTTGTGTAATCGTCAATGTTATGCGGGGCGGACCCGGCTTAGGCGGCATCCAACCGTCGCAGGCCGATTATCATCAAATAACCCGCGGCGGCGGTAACGGTGATTATCAGGTTATCGCTTATGCTCCGGAAAATTTGCAGGAAACCGTCCAAATTGTGACCGAAGCATTTGATGTTGCCGATTGTTATCGTAATCCGGTAATGATCGCCGTCGACGGTTTAATTGGTCAAATGATGGAATCGGTCGATCCCGATATCGAAATAACAAAAAGAGAGTTACCGCCCAAGGATTGGGCCACGACCGGGAACTCAACCGGAGAGACCCGGCGGATTATTAATTCCTTATATTTGGATCCTAAGGATTTGGAAAAACACAATCTTAAATTAAAAGATAAATATCAAAGAATCATTGATAATGAACAGCGTTATCAGTTGATTATGAGTGATGATGCGGAAATCTTGATAGTCGCTTATGGGACAATGGCCCGGATATGCCGCTCGGCGCTCGAGTTGTTAAGAGAAGAAGGCATTAAAGCCGGTATCGTTAGACCGATATCGCTTTGGCCTTTTCCGCTTAAAGCTTTTGAAGATTTTTCTCCGACAATTAAAGGTATCCTTTGCGCCGAACTCAGTACCGGTCAAATGCTTGATGATGTAAAAATTGCTGTTTGCGGCCGCTATCCGATAAGGTTTTTTGGTCGCACCGGCGGGATGATCCCCGAACCGGAAGAGATTGTTCATGCGGTAAAACAATTTTTGGGGGAGGTAAGTCATGAGTAAAATCGTTTATCGGAAAAGCAGGGCTTTAACCGCGGCGCCGTTAACTTATTGTCCCGGTTGTACCCATGGAATCATTCATAAATTGGTGGCGGAAGCTTTAGAAGAATTCGGGATTGAGCGGGCAATCGGTGTTGCCAGTGTCGGCTGTTCCGTTTTTTCCTACAATTTTTTTAATTGTGATATGCAACAGGCCGCTCATGGTCGGGCTTGTGCGGTTGCCACCGGAATTAAAAGAGTGCGCCCGGAAGCGATCGTTTTCACTTATCAGGGTGACGGCGATTTAGCTTCAATCGGAATTGCCGAAACGATTCATGCCGCCAATCGGGGAGAAAATATTACCGTAGTTTTTGTTAACAATGCTATTTACGGAATGACGGGAGGACAAATGGCACCCACTACCTTAATCGGTCAGAAAACGACGACTTCGCCGTTTGGCCGTAATGAGATTGATCATGGTTTACCGATTAAAATTGCGGAAATCTTTGCGCAAATCCCGAAAGCGGCCTATATCGCTCGGGTTTCGGTTTATAATCCGCCAACGGTCCGAACCGCGAAAGCGGCTGTAAAAAAAGCTCTTACCTATCAAACCGAGAAGAAGGGTTTTACTTTAATTGAGTTTCTCTCATCATGCCCAATTAACTGGGGGATGACTCCGATTGCCGCCTTAAAATGGATTGAAGAAAAAATGACCGAATATTATCCGTTAGGAGTATTTAAGGATATTGGTGATTATCATGACTAAGGCGGAAAAAATTACGGTTGCCGGTTTTGGCGGTCAGGGCGTTATGACGCTCGGACAAATTATTGCCCATGCCGGAGCCCAAACGAATCTTAACAGTTTGTGGTATCCTTCATATGGCCCGGAAACACGGGGCGGAACCGCTAATTGTGCCGTTATCGTTTCCCCGCAGCCGATTAACTCTCCGGTTTTTGCCCGGGCTGATGCTTTGATGGCTTTAAATAAACCATCATTGGATCGCTTTTGTGATAAAGTGGCGGTCGGAGGTAAGATTTTATATAATGCTTCATTGATTGATGAAGTCTCCTCCCGGGAAAACATTGAAATATATGGGGTACCGATAAATGATATCGCCGATAGTTTAGGCAATCTTCGCGTCGCCAATATGGTTATGCTCGGCGCTTATTTAGAATTATCTCCAATCTTTACCGATGAAGTAATTAATAATGTTTTACGCGATTTTTTAGGAGCGAAAAAAGAAAGTTTACTCGCGATTAATCTTGAAGCAATTAAGATGGGAAAAGAGCATATTCGCGAGGTTCGGAAATGATTAATGATTTTAAACAGTTGCTAAAGCGCGGCAAAAAACTTCCTTGCCGGCGGCTGGCCGTTGCCGGTGCCGACGATGCGGACGTTATTTCGGCAGTATATCAAGCGGAAAGTTTAGGGTTGGTGAGTCCGATTCTTATCGGTAACGAAATTAAAATAAAGGAATTGCTAAGGAAAATTCCCAGTAAAGCCGATATTATAAAGGCCGATCGCAAAGAAGACGCGGCCGCCCAAGCGGTTAAAATGATAAGAGACGGCAAAGCTGATTTTTTAATGAAAGGAATGATCGATACCGGAACCTTATTAAAAGCGGTGGTTAACCGCGATACCGGCATTCGTAAAGCGCCGGTCCTTTCTCATGTTGCCGTTTTATCCGTTCCCAATTTTAACCGACTTTTAATTGCCACCGATTGCGCGATGATTATCACTCCCACTTGCGAAGAGAAGATTAGGATTATTGAAAATGCGCTAACGGTTGCCCGTGCTTTAGGGATAATCATTCCTAAAGTCGGGGTTTTATCGTTAACCGAAAAAATCAATCCGAAAATACCTTCTTCAATTGAGGCCGATATGTTGGCTCAGTACTTTGCGCCTCGGGATGATGTTATTGTGGAGGGGCCGTTTGCTTTGGATAATGTTATATCGGAAAATGCCGCCCGTCGGAAAGGAATTACTGGTAAGGTGGCAGGGGCGGCGGATATTCTTGTTTTTCCGGGGATTGAAGCCGGTAATATCTTTTATAAAACCGTTGTTTATTTTGCTGGATGCGTTCCGACCGGAATTATTGTCGGAGCAAAATGTCCGATTGTTTTAACCAGCCGGGCTGATTCGGAACAGGCAAAACTATATTCCATAATACTTGCGATGGTGGTGCATGGTGAAACCGTTAATATTAGCCATTAATCCCGGCTCCAGTTCAACAAAAATTGCTGTGTACCGCAATGTTGAACCGCTCGCGGAAGCAAATATCCGTCATGATTTACCGACCGTAAAGCAATTTCCTACGATTATTGCGCAAAAAGAATTTCGCCTTGATTTAATTGAAAAGTTTGTGATTGATAACGGTTATTCGCTTGATGAAGTCGATGTTTTTGTCGGTCGGGGCGGTCTTTTAAGACCGTTAAAATCGGGTGGGGCTTATCTGATTAATCAGCCGATGATTGATGATTTGTTAAGCGAAAAATACGGCAGTCACGCTTCTAATTTGGGGGCAATTCTTGCCCATGAGTTGGCTGCCCCCCGCGGTAAAGCCGCTTATATCGTCGACCCCGTTGTTATTGATGAGATGGATGATATTGCCCGAATCAGCGGTCTTAGTATAATAGAAAGAAAAAGTATTTTTCATGCTCTTAATCAAAAAGCAATGGCTAATCGTTATGCCGATGAAGTCAATCGTCCTTATCGAGAACTTAAATTAATCGTGGTTCATTTGGGCGGCGGGATATCAATCGGTCTCCACCGTCACGGTCGGGTTGTTGATGTTAATAACGCTTTAGGGGGCGAGGGTCCTTTCAGTCCAGAACGGGCCGGCAGTCTTCCCGTTTTTCAGTTGATTGATTTATGTTATTCAGGGAAATATTCACTTGAAGAAATTAAGCGTTTAATTGTTGGGCACGGCGGACTGGCATCTTATTTGGAAACGAGTGACGGCTTTGCCATTACCCGCCGAATTGAAGAAGATGATCAGGCCGCGGCATTTTATCTTGAAGCGATGGCTTATCAAATTGTAAAAGAGATAGGTGCCCTTACTTATGCCGCGTCCGGTAAAATCGATGCGGTTATT
>JALOBF010000036.1 GCA_023228385.1 Bacilli bacterium | reverse complement strand
CTTAATATGATTTTTCGAGTTCCGAAAATCAAAAAGATTACCTAACAGAAAACGAAAAGTATTACGAATTTTGCGATAAATTTCCTCAGTTTGCTTTAATATTGGCGGTGAAATCCGGACATCAGAAGTATAATCAACACTCGCCACCCATAAACGTAAAACATCGGCACCATAGCGGGCAACCAGTTCCGTCGGATTCAGTGTATCTGAAGTCTTGTTCATTTTATGACCGGCTCCATCCAAAACAAAACCATGAGTCAATACTGTTTTATACGGTGCCTTTCCGGTTAGAGCCACACCGGTGATGAGACTGGAGTTAAACCAACCCCGATATTGATTTGAACTCTCAAGATACAGCTGAGCCGGATAAGAATAACCGTCACTGACCATGGCGGCGTGGTGATATGAACCGGCATCAAACCAAACATCCATAATATCATTTTCTTTAATAAAAATGCCGTTGGGGCTATGCGGACTGACAAAACCTTCCGGTAACAACTCTTTCGCGGAACGACGCCACCATGCCGACGGGCCTTCCCGCCGAAAGATTTCAGCAACATAATTAATAAGATCCGGATTTAAAAGAGTGGTCCCGTCCTCAGCATAAAATACCGGAATCGGCACACCCCAAACTCGCTGGCGGGAGATACACCATTCACCGCTTTCTTTTATGATATTTTCAATGCGTGATTCCCCCCAAGACGGGATCCAATTAACCGATTTGACCGCATCAAGCAATTCTTCACGAAGGGCCTCGATTGATGCAAACCATTGCCATACCGCTCGGTACACAACCGGTTTTCGATTTTTAATATCATAGGGATAATTATGAACGGTTTTGCCGCTATAAACGAGACGATTAACCTCCTTTAATCGAAGCGTAATTACCCGATTGGCCTCCTCATAATATATACCGTCAAATTCGCCGGTTTCTTTTGTTAGAAATCCTTTTGTATCTAAGACTGTAACGATATCTAATTTGTATTTTTTTGCAATCAAATAATCTTCGTAACCGTGGCCGGGAGCAATATGAACCAAGCCGGTACCGGCATCTAAATTAACACATTCGCCTAACACAACCGAATATATGTTATTGTTTAAAGGATGACGATAGGTTATATATTCCAAATCTTTACCCTGAATCAATTTAATGATTTTATAACCGTTGAGTTGAGTTTCAGCAATAAAACTATCAGTTAACTCCGATGCGACAATTAAATATCTTTCTTCGGTCTCGATAACCGCATATTGAAATTCAGGATTAACACAAATCGCAACATTAGCCGGTACGGTCCACGGGGAAGTAGTCCATACAACGAGTTCACAATCGTCTGATATTACATTCCGACCGTCAATTACTTGAAATGTAAAATAAATCGACGGCGTTATTTTATCAAAATATTCTACTTCTGTTTCCGTAAGCAGCGTTCCCGAATCCGGTGACCAATATACCGGTTTTAATCCTTTATATATCAGATTTTTTTTCACTAAATGAGCAAACATCTTAATCTGTTCGGCAACATATTCATTTTTTGAAGTTAGGTAAGGTTGTTCCCATTCACCAAGAATTCCCAGTCGTTTAAAAGTGTGTCTTTGTTTTTCCAGTTGTTCGTAAGCATATTCTCGGCAGCGGTGACGAAAAGCAACGGGATTATCCCGACTGACTTTTCCTTCTTTAATCAATTCGTTTTCAATCGGTAATCCATGCATATCCCATCCCGGAATAAACGGAGCATAATAATTGCTCATCGTTCGATAACGAATAACAAAATCTTTAAGAATTTTATTGAACGCATGACCGACATGAACTTCACCATGAGCATAAAACGGCCCATCGTGTAAGATAAAAGGCGGATTATTTATGTTTTTTTGTAATACGAGGTGATAAAGATTGTTTTCTTCCCATTCTTTTTCAATTTTTAGCTCGGTTTCCGGTAAATTACCCCGCATCGGAAAAGCGGTTTTCATCATTAATAAAGTATGCTTATAATCTTTACTCATTTCCCTACTCCTAACGGTTTTGCCGACAAAACCGAACTATTAAACTTTTATAAAACAAAAGAAAAACCGAGAATAAACTCGTAGACAATCAATCCGACAATCGTACCAAAATCAAAACCGCCGAATATCAGTTTCCCCCGAAAGATATCAAGATACCAACCGCCGATATTGCTAATCATGCGAAATGCCGCATAATTGGAACTGCGCGGTATCCATGTAAGAATAATGGTAACGGCAAGCACGGCCTGATAAAGGCGAGCCAAAATTAAAAAGATATAAATCACAGTATTAAACATCTTTAGTATCCTCTACATATTGATATAAAGAACCGTCTTCAAATTCTTCTTTACGGCCAAAAAGAAAAAGTTTCTTATCCAACTTGTATATTTCACCTTCTTTGGCATAAACAACCCCGGAAATAAACGAAAGCATTTCGTTGGCGGCTTCGGTATCAATTTTATCGAAATTCGCCAACACAGCACGACCGCTCAAAATAATATCACAAATTTTAAGCAGGGTTTCTTTACTGTCTTCGGTTACAATTTGATATTCCATTCGGTCAAAAGATGTTAAAAGACTGGTGTAATTTTTGCCACCTTTTGCCTTATGTTTATTATATTCACTAAACTCAATTTTATTTCTTTTTGTTTTCTTTTTTTTAAGAAACCCCATAGTCAGCTCCTTATATCAAAAATATTCTGCCCAATCGAACTCTGGTTGCCCCATACTGGATTGCGATTTTATAATCATTTGACATTCCCATTGATAATTCATGGCAGGGGGCATAAGGGATATTCATACTTTCAATTTCTTCTTTAATCTTTTTCATTTTTTGAAAGGATTTCCGTAAAACCTCTTCATCAAAAGTCAAAGCGGCAATACACATTAAACCGATAACTCTTATCTTTTTACAATTTTCCAATTGTTTAATAAAAGTTTTTACTTTATTGGCAGGAATTCCTTGCTTATTCGATTCTTCGGTGATATTCACCTGAACAAAACAATCAAGAGGAGCATTAAGTTTTTTATCCAACTCAATCGCCGTCGACAAACGCTCTAAAGAATGTAAACATACAATACGGTTCGCAAGGTCTTTTATTTTGCGATTTTGAACGACGCCAAAAAAATGCCATCTGATATTTTTATTATTTTTAAAGTATTCATACTTTTTTAAAAATTCATCGGTTCGATTTTCACCGAAATCATAGATTCCGTTATCAATTAATTCTTGGGTTTGAGCGATATCCATATACTTAGTTGCGGCAATTACCTGCACATTCGGATAGTCTTTTAAAGTCTCCCTTACTAATTGAGCCTGTTCTCTAATACCCATTATAACACCTTCAATCGTTTAAATTTAGCTGATTAATCAGCATTTGCCCTGATACTAGATATATTTATTATACAATTATTTCAATAAAAAAGCAATAGTTTTACAGAATTAAGGTTTAAACAGCAAAATCAGACAATAAAAAACAAAAGAGGCTCAGTGAGCCAAAAAAATCAAAGTAACATTAATAATTTTCCAACTACTTGATAAAAATGTTTTACCGTGAACGGTTTAACAATAAAACCATTAATATTTTTTTTGCATTTGGGTTTGAAACCATTGAAATATAAGCCGGCGGACAAGGCAATGATTGGAATTTTGACGGCATCATCACGTTTGGTTTTTCTTATTTTCCGAGCCAGATTGATGCCGTCTAATTTCGGCATTCGAATATCGACAATTATCATTTGGTAATAATTCACCGGCGAAGAAAGATATTTTTGTAAGGCAACCTCACCATCAGCCGCAATATCAGTTTCCCCGCCTTTTTCCCGTAAGATATCTTCGATTACTTCAAGATTGATTTCACAATCATCGGCCAACAGAAATCTTTTTCCCTTAAAATCAAAATCGAGAATTTGCGACTCGGTTGATAAAGGCAGACGTAAACTGACAATAACCGTTGTTCCTTTGCCAACCTCAGAACATACTTCAATTGTTCCGCCAATTAACCGAACTATTTCCTTGACAATATACATCCCTAAGCCCGTCCCGATATCGCGATTTAGGGATGATTCCTGAGCATAGGGTTGAAACATCATTTTTATAAAGTTTTGACTCATACCGATTCCGTTGTCTTTAACCGTAAACCGGACAATTGCTTCTTCATCAAGTATTTTTTCATCGCAAACAAGGATAATTTCACCGCCTTGCGGGGTATACTTATTAGCGTTTGCCAATAAATTAACCAAAACCTGTTTTAACCTTAAGGTATCACCAACAAGTTTATGAGCTACCAACCCATTTTTAACAATTTCTAATTTTTGATTTTTAAGTTCAGTTTGGACTTCCAATAAAGCGTACACATCATCAATAAATTCATTTAATTCAAATTCCTCATGATAAACAACATGCTTTTTGTTTTTCACTTGACAAAAATCAAAAAAATAATCGTTTATTGATAACATGAAATTTGAAATATGCTTTAGTTTTTCTAGATATCGTATTAATTTACTTTCATCATCAACGGCCTTAGAAGCTAAATCAATAATACTAATCATTGAATTTAATGGGTTTCTTAGCTCATGAGATAAAATAGATAAGTAATCAGCCTTTATTTCCATTATCATAAGCCCCCTTAAGAAAATTTTACCAAATAATTATCAAGAAATCAAGAAAAAAATATATTTAAATCAAAACTATTTGTAATAGAAATAACCTTTAGCGATTTTTTCAGCCGGGCCGGTTAATAAAAGCTGATGCTGATTGTTATAATGAACTTTAACCGTTCCATATCGAAAACGGACCGAAATCGCTTCAGCGCAAAGGCCTTTTAAATAAGAAATGGCATAAACGGCGGCCGCTCCGGTGCCGCAGGCCGCAGTCCAACCCACCCCGCGTTCAAAAGTGCGAACGGCAAATGTTTCCCGGTTAATCATCTTGACAAAATTTACGTTGATGCGGTCAGTAAAAAGAGAATGGTTCGACAAAGCCATACCGGTTTTTGTTTCGACGGTTTCAATATCATCAACATAAACCACCAAATGCGCCGCTCCGGTAAATACGGCACTGACCTCGATACCGCATATCTTTTGACCGATATAATTATCCGGTTCGTCTTTTATTTTCATGACCTTTCCTGAAAAATCCGGTTTTCCTAAATTGATTTCAATTAATTCACCTAAAATCATCACGGGTTTGGGACCGGCCGGAGTATTGACGATAAAATAATCATTATCAACTTTTTTGATATCATGCAAATAGCGGGCCAAACAACGGAGCCCATTTCCGCACATCGAACCGGCACTGCCGTCGGCATTATAAAAAAGCATTGTAGAAGGGGCTTGAAAAACGATGATTCCGTCGGCGCCAACCCCCAAATTGCGGTTGCATATTTTTTTTGCCAGATCCGAATAATCGATTTCATCCGTAAAGTTGATTAATAAAAAGTCGTTGCCGCAACCATGATACTTCATAAATTCCACTTTCATTTCTTTCACCTCATTAAAATTTATTATATCATGTCTTTGTATAAAAAAAAAGAGTTAAGGAAATGGCGCTCATAACCTTAACTCTTTGCTCTTTATCCATACATATCAATAAGCGGTTGTTTATATATGTCGATAAATGGTGCCAGTAATTGATCATAATCTTCGCCGCCGTTTACAATGGGATCAATAGCGCTGTCGCTAATATTACTATATGGTAACAAACTTGTAAACGGATCAAAAATAACTTTGTTTTGTTTAAAGAAAACAATTGCTTCAGCCGATTCCGGATCGGCGAAACGGGACAAAGCATCAGTTCGCATCATGGCATCGAGATTATAGGCAGAATCCTGAGACAGATAATCGCCGGTTCTTAAAATCATTTCCGTCCAAGCCCAATATACACTTTCAGCGGTTACACCCGGCGGATAATTTCGACCGTCAGCAAAACCATAATATTGACCGCCTAAATCGGCGATGCGGGTTGCTTCTTTATCTACATTATTAGGATACGGGAAAGGAACATAACCGAATCTCGTATCATCGCCCCAAATCGTTTCCGACCAGCGCATAGCTGATTTAACAAACCAATATTCACCGACGTTAAATAAAGTACTGGCTTCATTAAACGATACTGATGAACTATCCCAGCCTTGGTCGCCCCAGCATTCATTGAGATAGGTATCCCTTAAGACAGCAGCCGCATCACGGGCATATTGGTGGTTGAAATTAACACTTAACGTTAATGTGTCAGTTAAAGCGACACCGCCGGCATTAACCATTCCGGCCCAATATAGAAACGGCTTGCCCGAAAGTACCGACTGTTCTTCCGTCATCCGAGATTTGGCCACTGATACATAATTTTTAAAATCATCATAAGTCCATCTGCCTTCGTTAAAAAGCTTTGCCGGCGATTCAAGGCTCAAACTGTTAAGCAAATTATAATTATAAAAAATGCCGTAATAAACATTTACCCCGTCAACAGCGCTGTAGAGTAAAGCATAGAGTCCGCCTTTATAAGTTGCGGCAGTTTTTTGCGACGGTGCCATCTTATGTTTGCCATATTTGTTATACCACTCCAGAGTATTGCTTATCGCCTGTCCTTCAACCAGGGACTTAGTCCAAAGACCGGTAATAACAAAGACATCGGCTTGAGCTTCGTTAATCGTCGCCTTTTCAATCATCCATCGAACCCTTTGATCACCCCAAGGCGCTTCCGTCGGATACGTCTTAACTATCAATTTACAATTAAAATCTTGTTCGACATCACGCCAAGCTCTTTGCTTGGCGCCTTTATCCGGTGCGGTATAATCATAAAGAAACGGATCATGCTCTTTTAAATATCCGTCATTTCCAAAAATAATAATTTCATAGTTGTTCAAATTAGGATATTGAATCGGAAGCGGTTCCGGTTTAACGGTTATGACATGACTTGCGGAAATGGTTTTATCCTGATCGGAAACAGCAATAACTGTAACCGTTCCTTGTTTTAAAGCAGTAACCACACCGCCATCAGAAACGGTGGCGATTTGGGGATGGCTGCTTTGCCAGGTAACATTTTGGGAGACGCCGGCCGGCAGGACAGAAGCCGTAAGTTTAATGGTTGAACCTTCAAACATTTCAGTATCACCTTGAATAACGACTCCTTCTACCGTTAAAGAACCGATCACCACCGATAAATTGACGCTGTCGGTGAGTTCGGGATTAGCATCAACCGTAACCGTTATCGTTACTTCGCCAATACTTTTGCCGGAAACCAAACCATTGGCACTAACGGTGGCAATCTCCTCATCGCTGGATGAATAAGTTACTTTTTGCAACGCGGTATTTGGTAAAACCGTGGCGGTTAATTGTAAAAAACTGTTGACGCTAACGGTATTACGCGGGGTCATAAGTTCAACCGATTCCGGGTCGTCATATGTAATCTCATTCACAACGATTTCAACACTATCGCAAACCTTGGAATCAACTTTCGATGTGACGAAAATTTCGGCTTTCCCCGGTCCTATCCCTTTAATAATACCGCCAACATTGTCAATCACGGCAGCAACTTCATTATTATCTGAAGTCCAAATAACTGAGCTGGCAGCATTTTTGGGGGTGATATTACATGTTAACTTTAACTCTTCCCCGACAAAAATCTCAGTTTTTACTGCCACAATATTGATTGATGTCGGTTTCACCGTTTTTGAATTGTCTTTATTATCGCATCCAATAAACAAAAAAACAAATACTAAAACAAATACTAAATAAAATGATTTTTTCATTTGCTTTTTTCCCTCCTCTTGAGCCGATTATCGAAAAGGCTTTCATCAATATTATATCGTGTTTTTTTAGAAAAAGCAATAAAAAAACCGGCTTTACCGGTCTAAGTAAACTAATGACAATGCGGACAATTATCCTCGCCACATTCAATATTTTGTTGTTCATTTTGCTTTTCGTTTTCATTTTGCTCGAAATTATCGCGCGAGAACTCAACTTGATTTTTATCAAACCCTTCCTTTACATCACGATTATTATCATCGCGATAGTAATAACCATCTTTGTCTTTACGGAGAGGAGCTTTTTTAAATTGATTTTCGCGGCCGAATTCGGTATTATAATCTGTTTTTGCCGCCTTATCTCTTTGGTTTAACGACCGTTCCGTATCTTTCCCAAATTTCGCATTATACTTATTTCTTTCATCTTTAAAACCCATCTATATCCTCCTATGTTTTTAATTTCTATTTTATTTTCTCCGAACCGTTTGTTTTTATACTAAAATCCTCAATAATCATGTTGTTTATATTTTTTACCAATAAATTCATACCGCTTTTACATATATTTATTGGGAACCGTTTAATTAAAAATATATAACTCTACATATACGATAAGTATCAGAAGTTTAGAACTATTAATTGAATAAATAAGAATATCACGGTTTTAACCCAATTATTCGTTCCCTTAACATTGTATTAAGTTCCATAATTATATATTCTTAAAATTTTTATCTAAAAACAGTTCAAGTTTATAAAACTTAACATTTCCCCCCATCTAAGAACATCCAATATATTTCATAATAAAACCGGGAAACTAATTACTCAGTTTCCCCTTTATCAAACCGTACATGTCCTATTAGGGCCTGCGGCTTACCAATTATAGATTATAATTTGACGATTAACCATTTGCAAAATCGCTTAATCCTTATTAAAATTTCAACCTATACAACTCCCTGACAAAAAAAGCGGTTTTGCTTTTCCAAAACCGCTTTTTTATTATGGTCTTCCTTTATGTTGTTTTTGCCATTCTTCAATTTCTTTTTTCATTTTATCCTTTTTTTCCTCAAAACAATGCCGGAATTCTTCTACTTGGCCTTTATGTTCTTCTTTACGGGCATGGAATTCATTCCGAATGCGCTCTTTTGCCTCTTTCGAATTTTGTCGGTATTGTTCTTTTAATTCGTTGTGTTTTTCATGAAACTCATCACGTAAGATTTTCAATTCGGCCCGCAATTCATTAAGATCATTAGTTAACTGGGCTTTTTCCTCTTCGTCAGCGGCGGATTCGATTTGTATCAATAATTCTTCTATCTGCGTATGCAGTTGTTCCATTAAAGGCTTATATTCATTAAAAAGTGCATCCCGGGCGGTAAAAAATTGTTCTTTATTTTCATGAACTATTTCTTTAATTTCCTGGCCTAGATTTCTAATCATTTTCACCAAATCTTCAAGCGGCATTTCCAGGCATTCCTCAAGGGTTAATTCCGGATTTAAAGCTATTACTTTTTTAATAACCAGTAAATGTTCCGGGGCAATCCCGAGGTTTTCCGCTTCAGCAAGCAACTCTTCGTTTAACTCTTTTTTCTTGGCGAAGCCATGCAGTCCCTTTGCGGCAAACGAATTGTTGAATTTATTACAAACTTTATCTCTTAACTTATCTTCTTTAACCTTATCACGACCGGCAACCGTTACATTAACGGTGATTTCTTCATTTTCCGGATCGATAAAACCTAATTCGACGCAACGATCGATAACTAAATCAACGGCTGATTCGATATTAAGGCCTTCCAATTCCGTTTCAACAAGCAATACTTCACCGTCATCATTTAAAGCACTCGCATAAACGACTTTATCATGACGGTTGGTAACAATTTCAATACTGGGATTGATATCAACCACCAGATATGATTGATAATCGGCGGCCGAAACATTACATCCGACAACCGCCGCTAAAACAGTAAAGAATAATACAACAATTAAATATTTAACTTTTCTCATTGTTTTGTCCTCCTTCACCTTAATAAACAAATTGACACCAGGTTTTATTGGAAAAATTCTTTTTTTCTAAATTTAAAACAGCCAAACAAGAGAGCAAAGAAGGCTAAAACTAAATAAGCCAAAAGGGTAAAAAACGCAATTTTATCGCCGGTTTTAATAATCGTTACCGGATCGGAAAAAGTAAAAGCCGATATATATTTAAGATTCTTAACAATTCGGTTATCAGTAAGCTGAGATATAAAATAAATAACATATAACGGCAGGGGGATAAGAACCGATAAGGCGGTTTTGGTTGTTCTTTTTGTAACTGCTGCCAAAGCAAAACCCAGCGTGCCCATTATTAGTAACATTAAAGTATTTAATAAATTAAAAGAAAAGAAACTTGTAAAAGCGGCATTTTTTTCAATGGAAATAATGCCAACAAAAGTAAAAAGGGTGACACCGGCAGAGAATAGCAATATTTCCAAAAAAACGACTAAAAGTTTTGTATAATAAAATGTTTTTCGGGAAACCGGCAAAGTATAAATAACATCGGTTGTCATTTCCCGCTCATCATGATTAAGTAACGAAAAACCAAGTAAAGCAGCAAAGATTGCACCGGCCAACTGCATCATAAGTGCTCCTTCAATCGCATAATACTCAATGATATTCTTGGGAATCCCGCCGACCATATCCATATAACTGATTAATTCTTCCGGCATTGAACTATACATGTCTTTTACCAACGGATACAAGACGACCACCAGTAATATATAACTGCCGACCGCAACACTCCAAATGACTAAACTTTTTAGAGAACGGCGGAATTCCATTTTAAAAACATCGCGATTAATCATTTGCTTCCTCCTTTTGGTAATAATTAATAAAGATTTCTTCCAAATCCAAATCAACTATTTTTACATCGTTTAACCGGTGATAAGATAATATTTCAAGCAAAGGATTAATATCGCCTTTGTATTGATAAATTGCCTGATTATTTTCTTGACCAACCAAAACAAGACCCGTAAGTTTTATATCGGTAAAAGCCGGGGTTACAAAAATCCTTTTATATTTTTCACTTTTGAGATTTTCTAAAGTTTCAGTAAACAAAGTGACGCCTTCGCGAATCAGACAAATCCGATCACAAACTTTTTCAATATCCGATAAAATATGGCTGGAAAGTAAAATCGAAGCCCCTTTCTTTTTTTCTTCCTGCAACAATGTAAAAAACTCCTTCTGCATTAACGGATCAAGCCCGCTTGTCGGCTCATCAAGAATAAGCACTTTCGGCGAATCCATCAGAGCGGCAATAATGCCGAGTTTTTTGCGGTTACCGGTTGAGAGTTCTTTTATCTTACGGTTCAAATCCAAATCAAGTCTTTTCGCCAACTGTTCAATACGTATCATATCCGTTTTTCTAATATGGGCAAGATAGCGTAACTGTTCTAAAACGGTTAATTCTTGATAAAAAAAGAGTTCACTGGGCATATAACCAACATCACGGTTAGTTATCTCCGAGGGCGGATTGTCCAGTACCTCAACAAACCCACTCGTTTTACGGATTAAACCAACCAAAACTCTTATAACCGTCGATTTACCGGCGCCGTTCGGGCCAATAAAACCGAGAATCTCACCGTGATTTAAACTTAAATTAACCGACTCAACACCACGAAAACGGCCGTAATATTTTTTTAAATTTTCCATGCGAATTGTCATTTTGTTTACTCCCGAAAAGAAATTTACATAATTACTATATCATTTTTCACTCTAACTTGCAATTAAAAACTGAAAAAAGCAGCATATAATTGTGCTGCCCAAATTGAAATATTGATTAAATATTAATAATACTGTACATTTTCCTCGCGATTACAGACCCGTAAAACCCCCATAACCAAAGCATTTATTTCGTCTTCACCCGGATAAACCCGTAAATTAACATCTTCAGGAAGATACTTTCTGATAAAAGTGATTAAATGACGACTGTTGGCAAAACCGCCGGTCAGAATAACCGCATCGATTTTACCGGACGCGGCATAAGTAAGGGCACCTATCTCTTTTACAATTTGATAAGCCATCGCTTCAAGATAAAATGCCGCGGCCTGATCATCTTCTTCAATTCGGCGGGTAATAGCAAAGCCGTCACTCGTTTCCAAA
>JALOBF010000035.1 GCA_023228385.1 Bacilli bacterium | reverse complement strand
ACCGATATTCAAGGGATGGAAGACCATTACGGCGATATGGATTTTAAGGTTGCCGGTTCGGCTTCCGGAATTACCGCCTTACAAATGGATATTAAAATCGCCGGGATTAATGAAGATATTTTACGTAAAGCCTTAGCCCAAGCTCGTATTGCCCGTTTAAAGGTGCTTGAGCATATGTTGACAACGATACCGAAGTATCGTGATGAAGTAAGCGAATTTGCCCCGAAAGTAATCAGTTTCTATATCGATCCCCTTAAGATAAGGGAAGTTATCGGTGCCGGCGGTAAAATTATTACGGAAATTATTAATCAATGCAATGATGTTAAAATCGATATTGAACAAGACGGTCGCGTTACGATCATGCATCCCGATAAAATTTGGGCGGAAAAAGCCGCTAAGATTATTGAGAATATCGTACGTGAGGCGGAAGTCGGTCAGTTTTATCCCGGTAAAGTTGTTCGCATCGAAAAATTCGGTGCTTTTGTTGAACTGTGGCAAAATGCGGAAGGATTGATTCATATTTCGAAGATATCAAGCGAAAAAATTGCCAAGGTCGAAGATGTATTACAGATTGGCGATGAAATCGTGGTAAAAGTTATCGGTATTGACGATAAAGGACGGATTGACCTTGCGACTAAAGATTATTGTGAAAACCGCAAAAAGATGCCGCCCCGCGGAAAAAAGCCGCCTTACGGGCCGAAAAAGCCATTCCCCAAAAATGCTTAGAAATAACTTCTCTCGCGGGAAGTTTTTTATTTTTAAAAGTTATGATATAATATTAGCGGTATTGGGAGGATTAAAATGAGAAAAATCAAATCATTGATATATATTGCTTTTGCATTATTATTCAGTTCCTGTGCGCTGCCTAAAGAAAAAATAAGCGGCGATGGAGATATTATTGAAAAAGGCTATACCTTTGAAGCGATAGTTTATCAACTTAAAATTGAAAACTTTTCGATGCTGACGTTTCCGGTAACAATTAAATTTATTGCGGGAACCGAACCAAAGATTACGATTAAAGCCGACACTAATATCATGGAAGAGATTAGGGTAGAAACTAAAAAAAATGCAATTTCCATAAGCGGTCAAAAACATACTGTTTATGATGCTACCGAATTGCAAATAAATGTTTCCAATCTGCTTATTTCAAAAATATCGCTCCAGGGTAATTATAAAATTGTATCAGACATTACTAATTTCACTGAAAATTTTTCACTAGTTGCTAACGGCACCCTTTCCGGAAATATTGATTTTGCTTCAGTTAGCAATCAACTTAAGGTTGAAATAAACGGTACCGCGGATTTTCTGATTAACAATGTAGCGGTATTATTTTTCAAATTAACAAGCACCGGTGATATTGTCTTAAGTTTAAATGGTATTGCAAATAATGCTCATATAAACGGTGCCGGTCGCATTACCCTGGAAGCTCCTTTTTTTAAATGTGAAGATATTTATCTATTTCTTGACGGTGTGGTTAATGTTATTGTATATCCGATAAAAACCTTAACCATTACCGCCGAAGGAGTGGGAAAAATAAAATACCGCGGAAATCCGGAAATTACCCGCGGTACAAAAGGTGATTTTGCCATTTCACCTTATTGATATAAGATTATTGTTATTAACGATAATCTTTTTATTTGGGTTTATTTTTCCTTAATAAAAACCAAAAGATGGTCAGTATTTGCAAAGGTATAACCCCAATAAACAATAACCATAATTTTTCATAATCAATAGATAGATATATTGATAAAGGGACCGTCCAATATAAAATGGTTAATGTTAAAAAGACCTGGAATCTTCTTCCCCAAAGATTGCAAAAAACAATCAATACAATCATCGATACCGGAATTGCATAAATAAAAGCCAACCACGCTTGCGTGAAACTCGGTAAAAAGATACCTAAAGCAACAAAGACAATTGTGGCAACCAACCAAACCGTACCGAAAGCAAGTAACGTAATAAATAGATTCGAATGTTTACGTTGGGGTAAGGGGACGGTTTTTTGTTCGGTGGTTAAGTCATTTAAGGTTATACCATATAGATCAACGATTTGATGCAATATATATAAGTCAGGTAAACTTTCTCCTCTTTCCCATTTGGAAATTGATTTGTCGGAATAATTTAATTTTTCTGCCAATTCGATTTGCGTTAAGTTATTTGCTTTCCGATAGTAAGCTAAATTGTTAGCAACTAACTGTTTAAAATCATTTTCTTTCATCATGCTTAATATTTTACCATATATTAATAAATAAATCAATTCTACTCCGAGTAGAATTTAAAAATAAACTATACTTTTTGGAAAAAAATAATATAGTTTAAAAGGCTATTAATAGATAGGCAATAAAAAAGGTAACAGATATAATGATAATTGTAAATGTATTGTGTGAAAGGAAGTGTATTTATGAGTAACTATGTTATCTTTACGGATTCATGTATTGATTTACCAGCCGAATTAGCTGATCGACTCGCGTTAAGGGTGTTGCCCCTATATGTAACAGTAAATAATTCAATCTATCATAATTACTTAGATGAGCGTGATATAACGTTTAAAGATTTTTATCAATTCTTACGGGAGCATAAATTATCGCAAACCTCACAAGTCAATCCGCAGGAATTTATCGATGCCCTTGAACCGATTTTAAAGGATGGAAATGATATATTATCGATATCTTTCTCGTCGGCTTTATCGGGAACATATCAATCTTCGGTGATTGCAAAAGAAGAATTGCTTCAAAGATATCCGCATCGCAAAATTATAACTATTGATTCTTTGTGTGCTTCAATGGGACAGGGTTTATTGCTAACATATGCCGCTGACTTAAAAAAACAAGGTTTATCGCTTGAAGAATTAGCAAAATGGGTCGAAAAGAATAAAACAAAAGTATGTCATCTTTTTACGGTGGGTGACTTAAATCACTTAAAAAGGGGCGGTCGTCTTTCATATGCGAAAGCCTTTATCGGTACTCTTTTAAGAATAAAACCGTTGCTTCATGTTAATATGAAAGGACAACTGGTTCAAACTGGAGCCACAAGAGGAAGAAGCCGAGTCTTAACCAAAATGATTGAAAGAATGGAACAAACGATTATTGAACCGGAAGGACAGTTAATTTATATTTCACACGGTGACTGTGAAGCTGACGCTTTGGTGTTAAAGCAAATGATTATCGAAAAATTCCCGATAAAGGATGTTATTATAAATTATGTCGGCCCGGTTATCGGCAGTCATTCCGGAATTGATACATTAGCGTTGTTTTATTTGGGAGAAGATCGAACGGTTCCTTATTGATTATGAAAATCCCGGTAAATTATTCCTTTATACTTTCTCTAAAGAAAGACGAACTTGTTGGGTTCGTCTTTCTTTTGGTGTGAGCGGCCGAGAATAAATAATTATAGATTTATTTACTCTCGCCTACTCGATTGTTATTCGCCATTATTCAATAATATATAATAAATTACAAACATAACCGTTCCCACAATTAAACCGATAATATTAATGGTCTTTACGGTAGAATTATTAGTATTATTGGCGTAGGAAAGGCCAATCGCGCCGCAGAGCTACCAACGGAATTAAACTTCCGACGGTAACGGCAATAGGCGCATATTTCAGTAACTTCATCTAACCGTTTTTTACAATATCGCCAATAATTTATATTATCGCAGATAAAAACCGGTAATAATGATTTATTAACTGAATAATATTAAAGCAAGAATGAAATTAATCGTGGATACGATTAATCCGGCAAGGTTTAGGTTTTTGCCTTTCGCGTTGTTTACCTTATTGGCTTGTGAAAAGCCGATTCCACCGCATATCCAACCAACTATCGGCATTACCAGTCCGCCGACAATAGAAACAATCCCCAAAGTCACTCCATTAGGACCTGCCATTGCCGGTTCGACTGGTTTTACTCGAGTGCCGCAATTAGGGCAAATTCCCGCATGATCTAAAAGTTCATTTCCGCATTGAATACAATATTTCATAACTCCTCCTTACATATTACATTTCTCAAATGTATTAATTATATGATAGCATAATGTTTTTAATTTTTCAATAAATTTCATCTTTATTTTGGTAGAAATTTGGCGGCGTCCCGATTTGATTTTAAAAATAAATTTCTTGATTTTTATTGATTAAAATGGTATAATAAATTGTATTCGGGTAATCGAGCGAATATTAAATATTCGTTAGGAAAGTCCTTGCTAGCACAAGCTGAGATGCTGTAGTGTTTATGCCTAACAAAAACATAAGTTAGGACACTTTGGGAAAGTGATGGCGAAAATGACACCTGTAAAATGGTTAGTTTTCCTAAGGTGCCACAGTGACGATACCCTTTGGAAACAAAGGGAGTGGAACGGGTAAACCCCATAAGCTAGAAACCCAAATTATGGTAGGGGAACTTTAAATTCGAAAATGAACGGATTTAAGGCTGTCGGCAACGTCGACTGAGATAAATGATTACCGCTTCTTTTCGACGAAAAGAAGAACAGAACAAGGCTTACAGAATACTATCCCAAATCCCGAATGGGATTTTTATTATTTCAGGAGAATATTATGTTTAAAAAATGTAGTTATGTTTCCGGGGCCGTTAATAAAAATCAATATCCCAAAAATAAATTACCGGAATTTTTATTACTTGGTCGATCTAACGTCGGTAAAAGCAGTCTGATCAATGCTTTATCGGATCGTAAGGCACTTGCTTATATTTCTTCACAACCGGGTAAAACCCGTATTTTAAATTTCTATTTAATTGATGATTTATTTTATTTGGTTGATGCTCCGGGATATGGATATGCTCTGCGCAGTCGATCAGAACGGCTGGATTTTGGTCGTTTAATCGAAGAATATCTGCATGAAAACGATAATTTGCATAAGGTATTTCTGCTGGTTGATACCAAAGTCGGTCCGACCGCCGACGATAAGATTATGTATGAGTATCTTAGCCATTATCGGATCGATACTATCATTATTGCCACTAAAACCGATAAAATTGGGAAAACCCGACGGAATCAGTATCGAAATAATATTATTGAAAAATTAGGGATTGATGATAATCAACTGATTATGACCTCAGCGGTTGAAAAAACCGGAATCGATTTGATCAAAAAACTAATTGCTCACGAATTAAAAATGGAACCGTAGAGTTCTATTTTTTTTATCCTTTTCATAAAATTTATATATACGGAGGGTAAAAATGGAACTTAAAATATGTTGTGATGCATCGGTAAAATTGGAAAAAATGTCAAATGTCAATTGGGTTGACTGTCAAATCGGTGAGTATAATCTTTGTGGTGATACATTAAACGGCAATATTGAAATCAGGGGCGAATATATTAAGGATAATGTTGAAGAGGTTTTTCCTTTTATTGAAATCGTCCCGTTCACACTTGTTTTTAAAGACAAGAATTATTATTTAGATAATATTGCCGTCCAAGATTTTTCTCATCAGGAAATCATTAATCAGGGGATTGAGTGCAATTTTAATATTTTGATTGAATATTCATTAAAATCGGTTTTAGAAGAGGAAGAAGAAGAGAAAGTTGAAGAAGAAGACGAAGATTATGGGGAAACTTTAACCCCGGCGGAAATAATGGCTGGCGAATTGGAAATTGCTGAAGCAATTGATGATGATGCGATAAAACAAGAAATCAATCAAAAGTATGACGCATTATTGAAAGAGGTATTGGAGAGCAGAGATGATAATTTTTTCGAGGAAGAAAAGAAAGTAACAGTAAGAAGCGGCGAAAGAACCGAAGAATGTAAAAGCGTACTTGGCGGCATAAAAACTAATTATGCCAGTTATCGGGTTTTTTATCCAAACAAAGAAAGCGATATTGAAAGAATATGCAAAAATGAACGCGTTAGCATTGATAAAGTATATAAAGATAATCGTAATACTGACTTTCTTAGTAAAAAACGCATTATTATAAAATGAATCGAAACCTATTCGCATCTTTAGGCGAACTTTATAATCTGCGATTCTCCTCCTTTAAGCCAATAACCTCTAAGGCTTTTCGCTTAAAATGTAAAGATGATGAATATTACATTTTTGCGAAAAAAAGCAATATTTACAGTCAGGAAAAATATCGTTTTTTATACGAACAAGGAATTTCCAATATCGCATATCCTTTAAAAAACAACAAAGGTAATTTCATTACCAATATTAATAAAAATTATTTATATCTTAGTGATTATTATCGTGATTTTGATATTGTCGGGGAAATAAAAGCCGTTAATATGGTCGATGAACTATCCAACCTCCATTACAATACTTATTTTAAACGACAACTTTCGGTTGATTTTTCCCGCAAAAACATGGAAGAATTATTTGAGTATCTAGATTATAAATTTACTGTTTTGGAAATGTTTATTCGCTCCGTCGAAGCCCGCCCTTTCGACGAATACAGTATTGTTATTTTAAAAAATTATCAATATCTTCTTGATGCCAAAGCAATTATGAGTCAGCTCCACAAACAATTAATTGCCGTGATTAAAGAGAAAAAAAGTGTTAATTATGCTTTTATCCATAATAATCCAAAAACAAGCCATTTATTAACGGCATCCGGCAAGCATTATCTGACAAGTATTGAAAAATCAAAAATGGGTATCCCCTCGCTTGATATGGCGAAATTCTATATTGAAAATGAACATTTAAATTTTGATATTAAAAATGTTATACTTCCTTATCTGGATAAATATGAAGATGAATTTTATCGCAATTATTTTTACTTTTTGGTGTTATTATATTATATTAAAGGTTTGACAATTATTGATAAAGATTATGCGACGGCGCAAAATTTTATTTTTGCTGCTCATTCGATAAAAAAATTTATGAATTTGTTTGGATTAATTGATGAAGATAAAACCGAATAGGTTTATCTTTTTTCTTTGCATTTTTTATGTGTTTATAATATAATATTTATTGGTGATCTAATATGAAGGAAAAACTAAGAATAATAGCAAGCAAATACCTTTACTGCGGTAAGATTATTAATTTACGGTATGATGATATAGAGATTGGCAATAATTTGGCTGCCCGGGAAATTGTTGAACATCCGGGTGGTGCTGCCGCATTAGCGGTTAAACAAGGATATATTTATCTGGTCCGTCAATATCGCCATCCTTATTGCGATGATGTTTTGGAGGTTCCGGCCGGAAAGATTGAAAAAGGCGAAGACCCCGGACAAACGATTATTCGCGAATTGCAGGAGGAAGTAGGGATTTTTGCCGCTAAATTGGAACCGGCGGGGCTTTTATACCCGTCACCGGGTTATACCGATGAGGTTATACATCTTTTTTATACCGAAGAATTTTCCGTTTCCGCTTATCAACGCCTTGATCCCGATGAATGTCTTGATATTGCTCTTTATAAAGCGGAAGAAGTATATCGGATGATTGAATCCGGTGAAATTACCGATGCGAAAACCTTGGTTTTGCTCCTTAAATATAAAAAGCGGATTTTAGGCTTAAACTAGATAAAAAAATTAAAAAACCGGATTGATCGGATTTTATATCCGATTTTTTTATGTTTTATTGTGATATCAATTGAGAAAACTCTAATAATTTGTTATAATGAAAAGTAAGAAATATGTCTAAAAAGGTAGAGTATTATGCACATAAAAGGATTTCAAAAGTTATCATTGCTCGACTATCCGGGTTTGCTCGCCGCCACAATATTTACTGGCGGCTGTAATTTTCGCTGCGGTTTTTGTCATAATCCCGGTTTGGTGTTAAAACATCGAGAAGGGTCAGACCTTGATATCGATAAAATTCTTATTACTTTAGATAAAAGAAAAAAAATTCTAAGAGGAATTTGCATTACCGGGGGTGAACCTCTTTTACAGGATGATTTGGACGAGTTTATTCTCGCGGTAAAAAACATGGGTTATTTGATAAAACTAGATACTAATGGCAGTTTTCCCGATAAACTTAAATTACTGATTGATAAGAATTAATTAATTATGTTGCCATGGACATTAAAAATTCATTAGACAAATATAATCTTACCGCCGGAATTAATGTTAATACGGAATTAATCGAAAGAAGCATTAATATTCTTAAAGAAAACAAAATCCCCTATGAATTTAGAACCACAACCATTAAAGAGCAACATACAAAAGATGATTTTATGAAAATAGGACAATTGCTGAAAGGTTCCAGCCGTTATTATCTTCAAGCCTTTAATGATTCTAACGACATAATCACTCCGGGATTACACGCTCATACGAAAAATGAAATGTTAGAATTTAAAAGTATTTTAGAACAGTATATTGATTTTGTCGCTTTAAGAGGTCTGGATTAATAAATTATATATAAAAAGAAAAAGGAGAGATTTTATGTATCGAGTCGTAAAAAGAGATGGGAAAGTAGTTGATTTTGATATTGTAAAAATAGCCAATGCTATCAGAAAAGCTTTTGAAGCTAAAGAAAAACAGTATCATAATTCCGTGATTGATTTTTTAGCATTAAGAGTTACATCGAATTTTGAGCCCAAGGTTAAAGATAATTTAATTTATGTTGAAGATATCCAAGACAGCGCCGAAGAAGTTTTGATTCAAGCCGGATATGCCGATGTTGCCAAGGCTTATATTCTTTACCGTAAACAAAGAGAAAAAGTTCGTAATATAAAGTTAACAATGTTGGATTATAAAGAATTGGTCAATAGTTATGTTCATTTTACCGATTGGCGGGTAAAAGAGAATTCAACTGTTACTTATTCATTAGGAGGTTTAATTTTAAGTAATTCCGGAGCAATAACCGCCAATTATTGGCTTTCCGAAATATATGATGAAGAAATCAGTCAAGCCCATCGAAATGCGGTGCTTCATATTCATGATTTATCGATGCTTAGCGGTTATTGTGCCGGTTGGTCATTAAAACAATTAATTATAGAAGGGCTCGGCGGGGTCGAGGGCAAAATCTCATCGGCTCCGGCCAAGCATTTATCTACACTTTGCAATCAGATGGTTAATTTTTTGGGAATTATGCAAAATGAATGGGCGGGAGCCCAAGCTTTTTCATCTTTCGATACCTATTTGGCTCCTTTTGTCAAAGCCGATAATTTAACATATAAACAAGTGAAGCAAGCAATTCAATCTTTCGTTTTCGGTGTAAATACACCTTCGCGATGGGGCTGTCAAGCACCTTTTTCCAATATTACTTTAGATTGGACGGTTCCGAATGATTTAAGCGAATTAAATGCGTTTGTTGGCGGAAAAGACATGATTTTTAAATATAAGGATTGTCAAAAAGAAATGGATATGGTTAATAAAGCTTTTATAGAGATAATGCTTGAAGGTGATGCTAACGGCCGCGGTTTCCAATATCCGATTCCCACTTATTCAATTACAAGCGATTTTGATTGGTCGGAAACAGAAAACAATAAATTATTATTTGATATGACCGCCAAATATGGAACCCCTTATTTTTCTAATTATATTAACAGCGATATGCAACCGAGTGATGTTCGCAGTATGTGTTGCCGCTTACGTCTTGATTTACGGGAATTACGAAAAAAACACGGTGGTTTTTTTGGTAGCGGTGAAAGTACCGGTTCAATCGGCGTTGTTACCATTAATCTACCGCAAATTGCTTATCTTGCGAAAGATGAAGCTGATTTCTTCCGGCGCTTAAATAAACTAATGGACATTGCCGCCCGTTCTTTAAAAATCAAACGGGACGTCATTACTAAATTATTGGAAAACGGCCTTTATCCTTATACAAAAAGATATTTAGGAACATTTAAAAATCATTTTTCAACAATCGGTCTTGTCGGCATGAATGAAGCCGGTTTAAATGCAAAATGGCTTCAAAAGGATATGAGTTATAAAGAAACACAGCAATTTGCGATTAAGGTACTTAATCATATGCGAGAACGTTTATCCGATTACCAAGAGCAATATGGCGATTTATATAATTTGGAAGCAACCCCGGCCGAATCGACCAGTTATCGGCTTGCCAAGCATGATTCGGAAAAATATCCGGATATTATCACCGCCGCGAAAAAAGGCTGCACTCCATATTATACAAACAGTTCGCATCTTCCCGTGTCTTATACCGATGATATTTTTTCCGCTTTGGATATTCAAGACCAATTACAAACTTTATATACATCGGGTACGGTTTTTCATGGTTTTCTGGGAGAAAAATTGCCGGACTGGAAAGCCGCCGCTGCTTTGGTTCGAGCGATTGCTGAAAACTATCATCTCCCTTACTACACTTTATCGCCGACATATTCCATTTGTAAAAATCACGGGTATATTAAAGGTGAAGTATCTATTTGTCCCCAGTGTAAAACCAATACTGAAATATACAGTCGGATAACCGGATACTATCGCCCGGTTAAAAACTGGAACGACGGAAAAACTCAGGAATATAAAGATCGTAAATTATATCGTATTTAAAAATTGTTTATCCAGAATAAATAACATTTACATTGTTATTGCTATATGTTAAAATATTAATAAAATTATAATGAGGTTAATATGAATGTTATTAGTAATCGCGCGGCCGGAAAAATCCTAAAAGGAGACGGTTTTCAAATAGCGCAGCAAGCAAAAGCGGCTAAACTGAGGGGATATGATGTCTTAGATGCCACCTTAGGTACTTTTTATTATGATGATTCTCTTTTTCGCGGTTTTGAAACCGTTAAAAAAGTTTTAAATTCAATTTCCGATGAGGACTGCTTTTCCTATGCGCCGATTATCGGCGGAGCAAGTTTTGCAACGGCCGTACTCAATTGGGTATTTCGTGAAGAACGGGCCGTTATCGAAAAGGATATGGCGATAACGGTGATACCGACTCCTGGGGGGACCGGGGCTATTAGCAGTACCGTATATTTAACCCTTGATCCCGGTCAGACCTTGCTGATATCCGATCTAGCATGGGGACCATATAGCGGTATCGCCGCGAATTACGGAATAAATGTCGAGAAATATCAGCTTTTCATCAATAATCGATTTAATTTTCATGGTTTTTGTGAAAAGGCTGATGCGATTATTGACCGTGAAGGTAAATTGGTTGTTATTATTAATGATCCTTGCCATAATCCGACCGGCTATACATTAACCGCGGAAGAACTAGAGAACATCATTGCTTATTTGAATCAGAAAAAAAACACTCCTTGTATACTGCTGTATGATGTTGCTTATTTGGATTACAGCAATGAAGGGCGGGCTCTCTCCCGTTATAAATTACGGGCTTTTACGGAAGCGTATCCGCATATTTTAATTGCCGTTGCGTTTAGTGCGTCAAAATCTTTTTGCGTTTATGGCCAACGTTTAGGGGCCCAAATTCTTATGAGCAAAAATAAAGATACATTATCTCGGTTATACCAAGCCGAAACTTTTTATGCCCGTCATTGTTGGAGCAATACAAACCGGTCTATGATTACGATGATGGTGACGATTAATACCGATTCGAAACTAAAAGCCGAATTGGATAAAGAAATCGATACGGTGGTTGCAGAGTTGAAAGGGAGAAGTGAAATATTTTTATCGGAAGCAAATGAATGCGGGTTGTCCGTATATCCTTATCATAGCGGTTTTTTTATTGCCGTCCCCTGTATTGATAATGACCGTGTTTTAAGGGAATTGCGGGAAACGGAATTCCTTTATTTTCTTCCTTATCATCAATCAATTCGTCTCGCTTTATGTGCTATACCGCAAGACAAGATTAAAGGTATTGCCGCTAAAATAAAAAAGGTGTTATAAAAACGCAGGATAGGCTGATAATATATTAAGTTAACTTTATGCTGTTTATAAATTCAAAGCAGCTGTTTTTCTAAAAAAATCATTGACTTAGGATGTTAAAAAGAGTATAATTAATAAGGTTATTGGGTGAATAATATGAAATGGTCTTTACAGCAACTTCACAAATACGGTAAAGCAACTTTTCCTTTTGAAACCGAATATGATTTTACGGAAGAAATTAAAAACATTGATG
>JALOBF010000034.1 GCA_023228385.1 Bacilli bacterium | reverse complement strand
ATTGAAATTGAAGGTTATGTAAGAGAAATCAAAAGTGGTAGTTATACAAATTATTATTTGGAAAGCTATCTCGGTAATATGATTGCTATTCACTATTTTGCTTTGGACGACGTTTTAACAGCAAAGCTGGTAGTAAAAAAAGATAATTATATTAGCCTTACAACTTATACATTTGCTATTTTAAATGGTAATTTTTCAATTATATATTTACCAGATTTAGTTGAAGGAACAACCGCTCCGGAAACTCCAGTTGACAAAAAGATTGAACTAGCAAAAGAGGAAATTGATAAGATTGTAAAAGATGGAGATGTTGTATTTAAATCACTTGATTTTATTGCCACAACTTCAAGAGCATTAATCGCTGGAGCTGTATACGAATGGTCTACTGATAATGCGGTTATTATAGCCAGTGATGGAACATTTAGTGCACCTGAGGAAAATACAGCGGTTGCTATTACGGTAAAATGCTATTTTAATGGTGATACACAAGGAGATCCTGATGCTACCTGGGTAATTAATGTTACAGCTTTAAGCGAAGAAGATTTATCTCCTATTTATTATACAGGATTTGAAAAAGCATCCAAGAAAAGTTATGCGGCGGAAACTGTTTCAATTGATGGTATTGATTGGTATCTATCTGAAGCTTTGGTTGGCACTCTTGATAATGATAGAAAAGAAGGGATTTGGAGTATTAGAACTAGGGCTATAGGAGAAATCAGGATGGAATCTGGGCTTGTTGGGGTTAAGAAATTTTCTTTTAAATATGCAAATTATAAAGGCTGTACAGCAGGGTTATTGTCAGTTCAAATTTCCAAGGATGGCGAAAATTGGGTAACCATTATGGATCCAACTGCCGGAACTGATGTATTAACAGAAAAAGTATTGATTATTGATTACAGTAATCAAGCATTGGTATCTGCCGGTATAACCGTCGAATCAAATGTCAGATTCCGTTTCTTAGTAACTGGGACCGAAGGTAATGATTCAAGAATGAATATTGATGAAATTAATATTTATTAATGCTATAACCGTTAAAGCATTTTGGATATTTATATATACCCGAAATGCTTTTTTATTTGCTGTTATGGAATACTTGCAAAGTATGTAGTTAAATGGTATTGCCAAATTTGCTCATGTTGTTTTTACCTTGTTCTTATGATAAAATTATATTAGAGGTGGAGTATGGAATATAGAAAATGGTATGATCAAGATATTAATACATCTTTATTGGGCTTTGGTGCCATGCGTTTAAAAACTCATGATGGTGAAATAGATGAGGAAAAAGCAATGGCTTTAATTGATTATGCTTATTATAACGGTGTAAACTATTTTGATACGGCGATGCCTTATACAAACGGAAAAAATGAGTCTTTCTTGGGCAAAGCCTTAAAAAGGTATCCGCGGGATTCTTTTTATCTGGCCACCAAGATGTCTTTTGGCATGATAAATAGTCGCGAAGAAGCATTAAACATAATCGATAAACAACTTGCTAATTTGCAAACGAATTATATTGATATGTATTTGCTTCATGCATTAAATAAAAACAGCATAAAACGGGTTGAGGAATGGAATGTTTTAGATATTGTAGAAAGGTGGAAACAAGAAGGAAAAATCAGAAACATCGGTTTTTCATTTCACGATGATTATGAAACATTTATAAAAATACTTGATATGTATAATTGGGATTTTTCCCAAATTCAACTTAACTATATGGATACTGATTTTCAACAAGGCATCAAGGGTTATTATGACTTAGAAGAAAGAGGCATCCCGACCGTAATAATGGAACCGTTAAAAGGCGGTAAACTTGCCCATTTTCATGAAAGTATAGAAAAAATATTTAAGGAATATAGTGATGATAGTATTGCGTCTTGGGCGTTTCGCTGGGTTGGGAGTCTTCCGGGCGTTAAGGTTATTTTAAGCGGAATGAATGAAATGGATCAAGTTATTGATAATATCAAAACTTTTTCTGTTTTTAAACCGATTACAATTGAAGAAGAAAAAAGAATCGATCAAGTAAAAGCAGCCCTATATGCTATAAAAGCTGTTGATTGTACCGCTTGCCGTTATTGCATGCCGTGTACTGCCGAAATTGATATACCGAGGTTTTTTGCTTTATACAATATGTTTTCGATGTATGGGGATATCGATGATGCTAAATGGCGATTTGATCAATTGAAAAAAGGATCATCAATGATTGATAAATGTATTGAATGCGGTAAATGTGTAAAACAATGTCCCCAAAAAATTGATGTTCCCCTTCAACTTAAAAAGATGGCAAAGATTATGGATTTTTTGTTTTAAAAGTAGGAGAATATAATTATATATTCTCTTTTCACACAAATCTTATTTTAATTATAAAAAATAAAAAAAACTATTTTAAAATATTCAAATGTATGGTAAAATGTGGATAAGGATATTATTGTATCGATTTTTGTATAGGAGTGCTAGATGATTGTAAATATTACTAATACTATCGCAATATTAAAAAAATATGATATTAAACCAAAAAAGAAATACGGTCAAAATTTTCTAATCGATGGGAATGTCTTAAGAAGAATAATTACTCTATCAAAAGTCAGTGAAAAAGACGGTATTATTGAAATAGGTCCGGGAATCGGCGCCCTTACCGAAGCGTTGGCAGAAGCGGCTTATCGTGTTCTTGCATATGAGATTGATGAAAAATTCATCACGGTCTTAAATAACGAATTGATTAAATATAAAAATTTAAGAATTATTGAAAAAGATTTTCTTAAAGCAAATATTTGCGAAGACATATCGTTATGGTTAGAAGGATGCAAAAGGCTGGTTGCAATTAGCAATCTCCCTTATTATATAACAACACCAATTATATTTAAATTACTCGAAGAAGGTAAATTGATAAATGAATTTTACCTTATGGTTCAAAAAGAAGTCGGTACGCGTCTGACCGCTACACCAGGAAGCAAGGAATACGGAGCATTATCAGTGTTTATGGAATATAAAGCAACTTCTGAAATATTGTTCGAAGTATCGAAAAACTGTTTTTATCCGAAACCTGAAGTTGAAAGTGTAGTTATTGCCATCAAAAGGAAACAGCCGCCAATCGTAGTAAAATCAGAAAATGATTTTTTATTCTTTATTAGAAAAATCTTTTCACAAAAGCGAAAAACGCTTATGAACAATATTTATGGGTGTTATAGCATTAACAAAGAACAGATTCAATCGACACTTAATAAATTAAATCTCCGTCTTGATATTCGCAGTGAAAATTTAGATTTACAAGAAATACGCGATATTTATGTTAATTTATTTGAATCACCGAATCAATAAACCTCTCATAGAATAATTTAGGTGATTGAAGTGGGGATATCTTTATCTGATTTAGTGGTGATTATTAACGACCCTCATCAAATAATATATGTTGTTGAAAAGATTGAAGCTGATAAAGTATATATTAGCGGGTTACATTATCGTATTAGAAGAATAGTTACACCGCAAGAAATTACTTTGGCAACACCTCAACAAATTGAAGCAGAAAAGAAGCAAACAGACACATATTTTCAAAATCTTACCAGTATTCGCCAAAAAAGAAATAAGAATTATTTGCTGGGGAAAATTCTGCATATTGATGGCGATAAAAAATATTTGGATAAATGTTTGGAACTATATAACTCAGTCGGTATCTTTTCTAATGGGCTTACAATTAAAGAGGATTCGATTTCAGAAAAAATTAAACAACTTATATATGATTTAGCTCCTGATGTCGTCGTGATAACCGGACATGATGTTTATAATCAGCAAGGTATAAAAGATTTAGTTAATTACAGCAACTCATATAATTTTATTAAAGCAATCAAAAAGATCAGGGAAATAAAATCAAGAACAGACTTGGCCATCATTGCCGGTGCTTGTCAGTCCCATTTTGAAGCACTAATAGCTGGTGGAGCTGATTTTGCCAGCAGCCCCAAACGAATTAATATTCATACATTTGACCCGGCCGTGATTGCTATTAAAGTTGCAACTACTTCTTTTTCAAAAATTGTAAGTTTAAGTGAAGCATTAAGATATATTGATAAAGGTTCAGATGCGTTTGGAGGCATAGAAACATATGGAAAAATGCGGCTTTTTCTTTAAATAATAAAAAAGGGGTGGTCGATGTGATTGTTGAAAAAGGATATGCAAAAATAAATCTCGGACTAGAAGTGCTAGAAAAACGACCTGATAATTATCACGAACTTTCTATGATTATGACAACAATTGATTTATATGACGAATTATATTTTGCAGATATTGAAAGTAATATATGTATTATCGATTACGATAAACCAAACAATCTCAATATAGAAAATGATTTAATCTATAAAGCTTATCTATTATTAAAGAAAAAGTATCATATCGATAAAGGACTTAAAGTCAAGGTTGTAAAAAGAATTCCTGAACAAGCGGGGTTAGGCGGCGGCAGTGCTGATGCTGCAGCCACCTTAAGAGCATTAAATCAGTTATGGGAACTCCATTTATCACTTGATGATTTAGCTCAGTTAGGGTTTCAAATAGGAAGCGACATTCCGTTTTGCATTTATAATAAAACAGCAAAAGTTTCTGGGCGGGGTGAAGTTGTTGAATTTATCGAAGAATGCCCATATATTAATTTGGTTTTGGTTTTCCCGGATTTTAAATCATCAACGGCTGACATATTTTCTTCATTTCGAATTCACTTCTTAAACAAAGGTAAAATCAAACTGCTTGAACAAGCAATTATCGATAATGAGATTCAAAAAATATCAGAAACGATTTTTAATGACCTGGAACACGCTAAACATTATTCAGAAATTAATAGTATAAAAGATGCATTAATTTATTCCGGAGCATTAGGGAGTGCAATGACCGGTAGTGGGTCAACGGTATACGGGATATGTTATTCGAAAAAACACGCTAAAACTGTTATCAATAATTTTTTTAAATTAAATGAAGAATCAAAACAACGGCCTTTTCAAAAATACAAAACTTTAATTACGGCAACAAGATCTTTTCGCCGTTCGAACCCAGTTAGATTTGACCCAGACGATAGTAATACATCTAATAAAGGTAAAACCATCAGTACATGTGAAGGCAAAGCATATGGAATGATTAATCTTTTTTATCGGCGCATTATGGAACATTATCAGTTGATTACAACGCCCATTTCCCTTTATGATAATATTCATATCGAAAAGACTGACGGTGCCGGAGCGGCGGTATATTTTGATGATGTACTGGATTCTTCCGCATTATCCTACAGTTTAAAAAAAATTTCGGAAGTTGTCGGTTATGGTTTAAGAGTTAAAATTAAACGGAATATAGATCAAAAATTAAACTTAATAAGTAAAGAAAATTATTTGTCGGCAATTATTTGTGCATTAGTTGATTTTGGTGAAGAATCGGACAAACTCTATCATAATTTTGATAAAACGGTTCAAATACATCGGGATTACCATACAGTTCTTTTTAATTCAAAAAACCAGGAAATAATAATATTAAATGATGCCATCTTTAGCTATTTGGCTTTAATTCCGTTCAATATTGATAATTATCACCCTCCGCGTTATACAAAGCAGATTGATGATGATTCGTCAAAACTTGAATCGGTTTTAACCGCTATTTATGAAAAGAATTTTTATAAAATGGCAAACAGTATTTATAACGGCGTTGGTCATTTTGATGCTCGCAAGATAAATTATCTTAAAGGATTCAATATTTGTAAAAAAATAGAGGAAATAAGTATAAATATGCGGGCCGGCGGCTTCGTTATTGCCGATGGCGGTCAATATGCGATTGCTTTATTTCGTTTAAAGAAAAACGCAGATCGATTTATTAGTTGGTTACAACGGAAATTTGGTTTAAAGGGCTTTGTTACCTCACTTAAAAGTGAAGTTGTGCATCAACCTTATAAAAGTTTTTACTTGAAGACCGAACCGGAAATTGAAGTAAGGGACGGAGTGTTCGTTGAACCGGATGATTATAATCCGTTTGGAGATTATGTTTCGGAAACGGATTTTGAATGGTTTGAGCCTGAAAGGATTAAAACCAAAAGTCCTTATCGTAAAAAAGGTAAAACACCCGACGCGAGCAAGGAAGCTGATTTTGAAGGAATATTATATTTACATAGCGGCGGAAGTATTTTTAAACAATATGATTTTATTGATATTGCTTATTATTTTCAAAAATATTTCCACAATAAGCATATTAGATTTATTATTGACGGAAATGAAATAGCGATTAGGTTTGATGTTGCTAATTTACCTCATATTTTGGGTATGCATTATTTAGATTCGACCATTCAAGGTAAACTGGGATTTGAAAAATTAAACAAGGGGGAGATTTCATATGGTTTTTTAAAAAAATCTAGTCAGGCCCAAAAAGCATTAAAGGAAATTACGGAGAGAACTCACAGTTCGGTATTAATTTTAAATGATATTATTCATAATCGCCTGTATAATATTTGTTGCTTTGACCGCAGTATTATATTAAGAGGAAATTCGAAGAATGAGAAGTTTGAATATGGTGTTACCCGGATGCTTACAAGTACAATGTTTCGGCGCCAAAATCTGTTAGGCATCGGGAAAGATCCAGTTACTAGTAAGTATTTCTTTCAAACATCATATATATGGAATGTGCCTGCCGATATTGGGAAGAAAGACAGTTTAACTATTTCAATTTCAAGATGAATAAAATTTAAAAATATATGTAGAAAGGATTATCAGCATGAATGTTACTAAAGTAAGGGTTTATAAGATTTCTGGGAAAAATAAACTGAGAGCTACAGCGTCAATTACTTTAAACAATGCTTTTATGGTTCATGGAATAAAAGTTATTGAAGGAAATAAAGGCTTGTTTGTGGCGATGCCAGCAGAGAAGAAGAATGGCACCTTTAGAGATATTGCCCATCCAATAACCGTGGAGATGAGAACGCAAATTGTTACAGCAGTATTAGAAAAATATAATAATTTAAAATAGGAATAGGTATTTAATATGAATGTTAACGCAATTATTTTAGCAGCAGGGAAGGGCACCAGAATGAATTCTGATGCCCCTAAATGTGCTCATATTATAATCGATAAACCGATGGTCGAATATGTTTATGATAGTGTATCGGGTGCAGGGATAAAAGATATTATCACTATTGTCGGTTATAAAAAAGAAGTCATCGAAAGGATTTTAGCCGGTAAATGTAAATTCGCCGTTCAGGAACAACAATTAGGAACCGCTCATGCCGTATTAATGGCTGAAAAATATTTAAAGGATAAAGAGGGGCTAACTCTAATTGCTATCGGCGATATGCCTTTTATCAGTAAAGATACATATGCAGGTCTAATCGGAAATCATATGCAAAATAAAGCCGATTTAACCGTTCTTACAACCGAACACCCCGAACCTTATGGATACGGGAGGATAATCAGGAATGATAATGATGAAATTGTGGAAATAGTTGAAGAAAAAGATTGCGATAAATACCAAAGAAGAATATCGGAAATTAACGCTTCGGTTTATGTTGTTGATAATAAAAAATTATTTTTATCATTACACTTAATTAAACGAAAAAATTATCAAAACGAATACTATTTAACTGATATTGTAAAATATTTCAATCAACAGGGTCATAAAACTAACGGATATAAAATATCGGATTTCCATCAAATAAGCGGTGTTAATGATCAAATCCAACTTGTTGAAATGGAAGAAATATTAAGGCAGAAAATAATAAGAAAACACCTTATGAACGGAGTTGCTATTCATTCTCCCCATACTGTTATTATCGGCCAAGATGTAAAAATTGAAAACGGCTCTATTATTTATCCTGGCTCTATCATTGTTAAAAAAACATTAATTGGAAAAAACACAGAAATCGGTCCATATTCTATAATTGATAATGCAGTTATTAAAGAGGGGACCCAAGCTTGCTGTTCGTACATCAAGGACTCTACTATTGTTGAGGGCTCAAAAATCGGTCCTTACGCCAAGATTGTTACCAATATAACCGAGTAAATCGTATACAGATAAAACGTTTGCTTTAAATTCGGATTGTAAATAACCCGAAATTGAGTTATAATATACATGGTGCAATTAGGAGGTACAAATGGCAATTGTTCACGGAGTAAAAGTCAAATTGTTTACGTTGAATTCTAATCCGGACTTGGCTCATGAAATAGCAGATTATGTGAATATTGGTTTGTCGGAATGCAATTTATCGCGTTTTTCCGACGGCGAGGTTAGTATTAATATTCCGGAAACGGTTCGCGGGCATCATGTTTTTGTTGTTCAGTCGACCTCAGAACCGGTTAATGAAAATTACATGGAATTATTAATAATGATTGATGCCTTAAAGCGAGCATCAGCAAGAACAATCAATGTTATTATGCCGTATTACGGTTATTCACGGCAAGATCGTAAAGCGTTACCTCGGCATCCGATTTCCGCAAAACTGATTGCTGATTTACTTACGGTTGCCGGTGCAACGAGAATAGTATCTATGGATTTACATGCGGCTCAAATTCAAGGATTTTTTAATATCCCCATTGACAATTTTGAAGCAGCACCTATTTTTATTAGATATTTAAAAGAAAAAAATTTTGGCGATGATGTTGTCGTTGTTTCCCCGGACCATGGGGGCACAACCCGAGCGCGTAAACTAGCCTTGCATTTTAATGCTCCAATTGCGATTATTGATAAAAGAAGACCAAAACCGAACATTGCGGAAGTAATGAACATTATTGGTGATGTTGAAGGTAAAAACGCCGTCATTGTCGATGATATTGTAGATACCGCCGGAACGATATCGATTGCTGCCGATGCATTAAAACGAGCCGGAGCTAAAGATGTATATGTTGTTTGTACTCACCCAATATTATCGGGAAATGCCGTTGAAAAAATAAATAATTCCCGAATATCCGAAGTGATTGTTACTAACTCGATTAAACTCCCGGAATATAAAAAGTCCCGCAAAATAGTACAATTATCAATAGCGAAAATGCTTGCACAAGGCGTACTTAATATTATAGATGATAAGTCGATAAGTGAATTGTTCTTATATAATTCTAACATGAAGTTTTAAACAATTAGATAAAGTATGTTTTTTGTTCTGCGTTTCAGCTGGACCCATGCGGTCCTTTTTTAATATTATTCAAATTAAGTTCGTTTATTTCCGAATCTATTTGCCGGTGAATGACAATTATAATTTTTAATCAATAAAAAGGATTAAATTACATATAATAAATAGGAAGTTTCCAAAATTTGTTTATGAAAATATTTTTTTCTGTTTGACTTTTTATCATAATTAATATATAATATATAAGGTTATTTAAGGCTTATTGAATATTGATAAAATCTATTAGAAAAAAGCCTTGACACCAAATGCGAATTATAGTATAATTTTATATGCCGCAAAAAAACACTTTTGTGGCATTATCAATTATGGCGATAAGGTCTTTGAAAACTAAATAGAACAGGTGGAGCAGGATAAATTTTTGATGAGAGTTTGATCCTGGCTCAGGATGAACGCTGGCGGCATGCCTAATACATGCAAGTCGTACGGGAGAGTTTACTCTCCAGTGGCGAACGGGTGAGTAACACGTAGATAACTTGCCTTTAAGCCGAGGATAACAGTTGGAAACGACTGCTAATACTGGATAGGATAAATTGTCGCATGACATTTTATTTAAAGGCGCATTATGCGCCACTTAAAGAGAGGTCTACGGCGCATTAGCTAGTTGGTGAGGTAAGAGCTCACCAAGGCGACGATGCGTAGCTGTGCTGAGAGGCAGAACAGCCACACTGGGACTGAGACACGGCCCAGACTCCTACGGGAGGCAGCAGTAGGGAATTTTCGGCAATGGGGGCAACCCTGACCGAGCAATGCCGCGTGAACGATGAAGATCTTCGGATTGTAAAGTTCTGTGATTGGGGAAGAACAGCATAATCAGGAAATGGATTATGTTTGACGGTACCTGATTAGAAAGCCCCGGCTAACTATGTGCCAGCAGCCGCGGTAATACATAGGGGGCAAGCGTTATCCGGAATTATTGGGCGTAAAGAGTACGTAGGCGGCCTATTTAGTCTGATGTGAAATTTCGCGGCTTAACCGCGGAGGGTCATTGGAAACTGGTAGGCTTGAGTACGGCAGAGGTAAGTGGAATTCCAAGTGGAGCGGTGGAATGCGTAGATATTTGGAGGAACACCAGTGGCGAAGGCGGCTTACTGGGCCGGAACTGACGCTGAGGTACGAAAGCGTGGGGAGCAAACAGGATTAGATACCCTGGTAGTCCACGCTGTAAACGATGAGCACTAAGTGTCGGATATAAATTCGGCGCTGCAGTTAACACATTAAGTGCTCCGCCTGGGGAGTACGGTCGCAAGACTGAAACTCAAAGGAATTGACGGGGACTCGCACAAGCGGTGGAGCATGCGGTTTAATTCGATGCAACGCGAAGAACCTTACCAGGTCTTGACATCCCAACGACCGGTCTAGAGATAGACCTTTCCTTCGGGACGATGGAGACAGGTGGTGCATGGTTGTCGTCAGCTCGTGTCGTGAGATGTTGGGTTAAGTCCCGCAACGAGCGCAACCCTTATCATTAGTTGCTAACATTAAGTTGAGGACTCTAATGAGACCGCCGGTGACAAACCGGATGAAGGTGGGGATGACGTCAAATCATCATGCCCCTTATGACCTGGGCTACACGCGTGCTACAATGGCCAGTACAATGAGTTGCGAAGCTGCAAAGTGAAGCTAATCTCAAAAAGCTGGTCTCAGTTCGGATTGTAGTCTGCAACTCGACTACATGAAGCAGGAATCGCTAGTAATCGCGAATCAGAATGTCGCGGTGAATACGTTCTCGAGTCTTGTACACACCGCCCGTCACACCATGAGAGTTTATAATGCCCGAAACCGGTGGCCTAACCGCAAGGGGGGAGCCGTCTAAGGTAGGATAAATGATTGGGGTGAAGTCGTAACAAGGTATCCCTACGAGAACGTGGGGATGGATCACCTCCTTTCTAAGGAGAAAGGTTTAATTTATAACTAATTTCTTTGAAATTCTCTCCGCTGTCGTTCTATTTAGTTTTGAAAGACTTTGTCTTTCTTAAATCAATAAAAATTTAATATTGGGCCTATAGCTCAGTTGGTTAGAGCGCACGCCTGATAAGCGTGAGGTCGATGGTTCAAATCCATTTAGGCCCACCATTAGCATGTTTATTTTCATACATGTAAAATATAATAGATCTTTGAAAATTGAATAGTACTTGTCGCAAAGTATAAAAAAAATAAGGTTAAGAAAGTAAGGGTGCACGGCGAATGCCTTGGCACTGGGAGCCGATGAAGGACGCGACGAACGGCGAAACGCTGCGGGGAGTTGTAAGTAAACTAAGATCCGCAGATATCCGAATGAGGCAACTCACCGGCTTGAAGAGCCGGTACCGTATGGTGAATAAATAGCCATACGGAGGGACACCCGGGGAACTGAAACATCTTAGTACCCGGAGGAAAAGAAAGCAATAGCGATTCCCTTAGTAGAGGCGATCGAAGGGGGAACAGCCCGTTACCATTTGTGGAGTTACAAAATTTCGGCATAGTCGAACTGGCTTGGAAAACCAGACGAAACAAGGTGAAAGTCCTGTAGACGAAATACCGAAATCTCCGGTAACAAAGAGTAGGGCGGGACACGTGGAATCCTGTCTGAAGGTATGCGAGGACCATCTCGTAAGGCTAAATACTACCCAGTGACCGATAGTGAACCAGTACCGTGAGGGAAAGGTGAAAAGAACCCTAGGCAGGGAGTGAAATAGAACCTGAAACCGTGCACTTACAATTAGTCAAAGCCCGTTAACGGGTGATGGCGTGCCTTTTGTAGAATGAACCGGCGAGTTACGATAATCTGCAAGGTTAAACTTTATGGAGTGGAGCCGTAGCGAAAGCGAGTCTTAATAGGGCGATTTAGTAGATTGTCGTAGACCCGAAACCGAGTGATCTAGCCATGAGCAGGTTGAAGCTTGGGTAAAACCAGGTGGAGGACCGAACCAGGGTCTGCTGCAATAGACTTGGATGACTTGTGGCTAGCGGTGAAAAGCCAAACGAACTCGGAGATAGCTGGTTCTCCCCGAAATAGCTTTAGGGCTAGCGTTGTATTTAGTTTTATGAAGGTAGAGCACTGAATGTGTGAGGGCCTCACCTCGAGGTACTGATCCCAATTAAACTCCGAATGTCATAAAATATATACAGCAGTCAGACTACGGGTGATAAGGTCCGTGGTCGAAAGGGAAACAGCCCAGACCGCCAGTTAAGGTCCCTAAATCCATGCTAAGTGGGAAAGGATGTGGAGTTGTTTAAACAACTAGGAGGTTGGCTTAGAAGCAGCCACCCTTTAAAGAGTGCGTAATAGCTCACTAGTCGAATGATTCTGCGCCGAAAATGTAACGGGGCTAAGCATGGTACCGAA
>JALOBF010000033.1 GCA_023228385.1 Bacilli bacterium | reverse complement strand
ATACTCTTTTCCATCACTTTACGCAAATTATTCCATCCCTACGAAAAAATTTTTTATTTTTTGTTTTATAATTGTTTAAAAATGGTATAATAATTAGAGGTGACTAACTATGACAAAAATTATTAAACAATATGAAAACATTAGAAATAAAATCAATGCTTACCGCTTTGCTTTGTTCCTAGTCAACTGGGATTCAGAAACCGAAGCTCCAAGTGGCTGCTTTATAAACCGCTCTAAACAAGTAGGGACTTTAAATGAAGAAATCTATAAACTCCAAACCGCCAAAGAAACTTCTATAATAATAAATCAATTATATAAAAACCGTAAACAACTAGATCCTATTTTAAGCCATGAAATAGTTGAATTTAAAAGAAGTCTGAACAGAATGAAAAAAGTACCAATAAAAGAATTTGTCGAATATAGAAAATTACTGGCGGTTAGTCCCAAAACCTGGCAACAAGCCAAAAAAACCGCAGATTTTTCATTATTCCAACCAACTTTAGAAAAAATTGTCGATTACACCAAAAGATATATTAAATATGTAGAAACCAAAAAAAATCAAGGTTATGACATTCTTCTTGATGAATATGAAAGAGGATATAAAACCAAGGATTATGACCTCTTCTTTTCTGAATTGAAAGATGAACTTGTCCCCTTTATCCAGAAAGTCACAGCCAAAAGTCTCGAATACAATGATGCCTTTGTAAATCAAACTTATCCCATAGAAAAGCAGAAAGAATTTGTAAAATATCTTGAAACGGTTATGCAATACGATACAACCCGCGGTTTAATGAAGGAGAGCGAACACCCTTTTACTTCAGGATTCGGCCCTGCCGATGTTCGTTACACCAATCATTTCCATGAAGACAATCTAATCTCAGCACTGTTTTCTGCTATCCATGAATTAGGTCATGCCATCTACGAGCAACAAGTTAATCCGGAGCTAGAAAACACTTTATTATGGGGAGGAGGATCAATGGCTCTCCACGAATCCCAATCCCGTTTTTTTGAAAATATAATCGGCCGTAGCCGCGGGTTTTGGAAACATCATTTTCCGCGATTAAAAAACACTTTTAAAAAGCAATTTAAAGGAATTAAAGCAAAAGATTTTTATCAATATATTAATTTAGTAAAACCTTCTTTAATAAGAACCGAAGCGGACGAACTTACCTATCCAATCCATATTATGATTAGATACGATATAGAAAAAGATTTGTTCACCAATCAAATTCAAGTAAAAGACATACCGGCAATATGGAATGTGAAAGTGAAGGAATATCTCGGCATCGAAGTTCCAAATGACCGCGAAGGAGTATTACAAGATATTCACTGGGCTTGCGGTATGTTCGGTTATTTTCCGACATATGCTTTAGGTTCCGCTTATGCTGCACAAATCTTTAGAACTATGAATAAAGACTTTAAAGTCTTAAAATCCCTTAAAAATAAAAATACTGAGGAGGTAAACTATTGGTTAAAAATTAACCTCCATCAGTATGGCGCAACCATGAAACCGAAAGTTCTCTTTAAAACCGTTGCACGCGGTAATTTCAATCCAAAATACTATATTCGTTATCTCATCAGAAAATATTCTAAATTATATCAACTTGACCAATAAATCGAGGGGAAGCGAATAAATACAATTATTTATTCTCGACCGCTCACACCACCGTATTTTCGGCGGTTCCATATATTCTATATAAATATTACCCTAAACCCTCAACTGACGTAGCGCTGTTTTAAAGTCGTATCCCGTTGGGGGTTTTATTATTTTACTTTTTATTGAATTCCTATGAATATACAGTTTCAGCTTTTCAGTGTTAGTCAACACCTGCTATGGCCTCTGCTGAATTCTTACACCTCGGACTTATGTCACTATAAGCATTCTAATAAGTTGGTGGGCTCCCAAGGTAAGATTAGTAACCTTCATCTTTATACTCACCACAACTATTGCTTGATGCTGGCGGGCTTTAACTTATTAAATGCAGCCTATCCCGATCCTCCCTTACGACCGACTCCCTGGCCTTCAGTTGACACTTCGTTTGACACCTTCCCGTGTAAGAGACTCTCACTCTCAAATTACTAAACATACATGGCACATAAAAACAAGTCTGCTGATGTCGGCAGACTTGTTTTTATATGTAGAAAAGACTAGGCAATAAGTCCTTTTTTGTATTTAAAAGGACTGTTGCTTGAAATAATAACTTTTAAATTATCATGATTTTATAAGAATCTTTTATGAATATGATGAGAAATTCGGATCAAACTGGTAATATGAATATGCGCAAAAGTCCCTTAAATCAGTTTTTTTGCTTCCGTATTGAACTATTTCAACTTGATAATAACCGGAATATGGAACGATACAATTAATTAATTCTGAATTATTATAAGACGAACAAGATAACTGTAGAATCTGACCATTATCGTGTTTTAAATATAAATCGTAATCGGTGGTTTTGATTGTTTTTGATTTGTCAGAATTAACTAATGCATAAAAAACAACTTTTACTCTTTTTCCGCCGGTAAGATATATTCGATGATTAAACACAACTTCCCCTTGTTTGTTGGTATTATTATAAAAACAAAATGTATTTGTTTTATTTGTGATGGCAAATTCACAATTTATTATACCGGCACCTATTTTTTTCTCATATCCAGAAGAATCAAAATCAGTTTCAAAGTAACTGGGTGTGGCAGTCGCCGCCAATAAAGCACCCAAAATGTGCGGACGGATAATATATCTTGAGTCAGACTGCATTACCAAAGCACTAACACCGGAAACCATTGCCGCAGCATAACTGGTTCCGCCAAATCTTACCCCAGGGAATCCGGGAAGATACAAAAGTTCAGCCGGAGCAGAAATATTAGGTTTACTAATTGAAAAATTTGTAATATACGAGGTTGTTAAAGTCGGATCGCCAAATGCCCCGGTATTCCCAACTGTAATTACATTAAAACCGGTTTTAGGAGAGGTAACTTTATAATCACCGCCTTCGCGCGAATCTCCTCTGTTTCCGGCACTGCCGACAATTAAAACACTGTTATTGCGGATTATATAATCCAAATATGCCGCATCAGAAGTATATACGCCATGAGTCGAGCCGTTACACATGCTAATATTAATAATATTAGCGCCCTGATCTAATAACCATTCAATCGGACCGGAATATGACATAAAAAACTCGACACTAAGTAAACGCGCAGCCGGAGCAATACCGGTATTTCCGGCTATGGTTAAACCCACTGTTGTTGAATGTTCATCAACGGTTTCCCAATACCACCATTCATCTCGAATTAAATAATCGGTACCAACAAAATTAGGATGGTTTTTATCGATAATGCCGACATCTAGTACCCCCACACTAATGCCGGAACCATTAAATTCAGGATGATCAATAACATAAGGCTCAACAAATATTTTGCTTTTTAAAGCATACAGTTCCCGCCTTGCATTTTTAGTGTTATTGCAACGAACATAAACCTTACTAACTTGATTATTATTAGATATCGTTTTGATTTGATCAACATGATAATCGCTTAAAGAATTATTTCGATAATTTAAAAACACAAAATTAGAATATTTACTTATCTCTACATCTGCTTCCATAAAGCCAAGTCCTAATTCTTTTGTTAATCGCCCATTTTCTTTTGTATAATGAGCCTTAACCATTTCCCTTTGTCTTTTTACTATTTCTTGTGCTTCTTCAATCGAAACCGGATAATCAGGTTCTTCAATCATTCCATCGAAACTGTCTTCTAGTTCAATAGCAACACTAACATAATCACCGAATTTTGTTAACGAATTGGCAATTTTCTTTGATGAACTTTCTGCAGTTATGCTGCTATCAGATATTTCAAAAACAAGTTTTTCATTCTCTGAGACAATTCCTTTTTCAAAATTATGATTCCTTAAATCGGAAATAAATAATAGAGAAATAACTATTGAAACATAACCAAATATTTTTTTCATTAATTTCTCCTATGACTAGTTTTCAATAGACAGTATAGCCTATCACTATACTAGACAATAAAAATCGGAATTTCGTTCCGATTTTTTTATTTTTTTTATTTTTCGACTAATTGTAAATAAATATCATGATAAGCAATTAAATATTGATGGATTGTTTTTTCTTCGTCTTTAATTGTGCACATTATTTTATCTCCATTATTGATAGTTATTAAAACTGAAAGATCTCCGTATCTGAAACTGTTAACTATAAAAACTTCTTTATTATTGTTTAAGTTTTTAAAACTAACTGTTGGATTATTATTAATAAATATTAATTGATAAAAATAATGGATTACTAATTCATCATCGTCTTTAACCAAGCCGACATAAATATTAATCATATCATGTTCCGAATAATATATAGTCATTATCGGTTGATCATAATAAATTTCGGTATGAGTTTCCAGATATTGTTTTGTGCCGGGGTTTAATAATTCAGCTCTTTTGCTATTTCCGCCAATACTAAAACCTATCAATCCGGTCAACACACACAAAAATATAGTTAATATGGTATATATATAAGCAAATGTATTTAATCTTTTTGCTTCAGGTCTTACCAATGTAATACCATTATCCTCAAGTTTCTGAACAATAACGGAATAATTATCCCTAATCTCATAATTTTCTAAACACTTATTGAAATTATCAAAGAATTTCCTTTTTATTTTTTTATCACTCATTTTTTTCCCTACTATAATATTCCTTCAATTTTTTTATTGCAGCATAATAACTTTTTTTAACCACACTCTCAGAAGCATTTAATTCTGAAGCCGTTTTATTAAATGTAAAACCGTAAATCACGTGCGATATCACAATCTTCGTTTCAAAATCATTTAAACACTTCCTAATTTCCAATAATAAACCCCTAAGATCATCAGTATTATCCTGAAAATTATCAATTATCTCATCATTGTAACTGTAACGTTGAATGAATTTATTTCGCTTTATAAGTTCATTTCGGGCTAAATTACGGGTAATGCTTACAAGCCATGATTTAAATTCCCCCTTCCCTTTGTATTGATGGATATTTTCAATCATTTTTATAAACGTGTCTTGAACTATTTCTTCAGCAAGACCCGTCTCTTGAACCATGGAAAAAGCAACATAATATATTAATTTATAATATTGATAATATACTGTTTCAAAAGCATATTCTTTATGGGCTTTTAAATCTTTAATTATCTTCTTCATCTCACATATACCTCTAAAAACCAAAAAGATACATGTGCCTTCTTCCTCATTATACAAGACAATAAAAATATCTTTTTTGGTCCAAATATTTTTAACTTTTTTAAAATTATAACATAATTAATAATAATATGCTATAAAATGTAATGTTTACTGTTTTTTACTATAAATATGTTACCTGCTTTTTATTCAATTTTGGTATTTTTATAAAGAAAAACGAAGTAATCAATTCGATTTCTTCGTTTTATCGGTGCGGCCCAATACCCGTAAGGCCACATCCGGATAATTGGTTACAATTGAATCTATTTTCTTTTTCTTCAATAATTTCACCATCAGCAATTCATCATCTACAGTCCATACCGATACCGGCTTACCAATCAATTTCATTCTCGTCACAAAACCAAGTCTTAACAGTTTATAATATGGTGATACAAAATTGCATTTTGTTTTTAAAATTCGAAAAAAAGGAAACAATTCCGATAAACGAGTTAAAAAGACGTTTTTAGGTTTATCTAAACCTAATAATAATGCAGTGATAATTGTTTTATCGATTTTTTTTACCTTTTTTAATGTTTCATCAAGAAAGGAACGAATATAAAACTCATCATTAGTCAGATGTTTTTGAATTAGAAAAATTGCTTCTTCTTCGTAACCGCCTTCTTTAAGTTCAATATCAATTAATATTTTCCCCTTAACAAATTTTAAAGTCTCTTCTAAAGTGGGTACATGAAATCCGTTAATATCTAAAATTTCCTGATATTTTAAAGAGTTAACCACTACGCCATTAATTAATTCATCATGATATATTATTATTACGCCGTCAGCGGTTTTGCGAACATCACACTCGATGCAGTCAGCGCCAATTTCAATCGCTTTTTGAAATGCTTCAATAGTATTTTCATGTTTAACTAAGCCAGAAGCGCCGCGATGAGCGACAACCATTTGTCTAGAAAATTTCATACGCAAATATCTTGTTGTTCTCCTTTCTAATTACGTTATATTATATTTAATTTTTTACCGACTTTTTCAAATGCTTTTAAGGCAAAATCAAGATCATCGATGGTATGACTGGCGCTTAACATTACCCGACAACGCCCTTTTCCCAATGGTACGGTAGGAAATACTATTCCGGAAACAAAAACTCCTTGTTCCAACAATTGTTGTGAGAACTTCATAGTTAACGCTTCATTACCAATAATAACCGGGGTTATCGGTGTTTTACTGTTGCCAATATCAAAACCTAATTGCTTTAAACCTTTTTTAAAATAAATAGCATTGTACCAAAGTTTTTTTGTTAGTTCTTCACTTTCAGAAAGAATTTTAACAGCTTCGATTGTCGCCGCAATTGCTGATGGCGGCAGGGCTGTCGAAAACAGTAAGGGCCGGGCACGATGCAATAACCATTCCTTTACCTTTGTTTTAGTCGCCATATAGCCGCCAATAACGCCGATTGCTTTGCTTAAGGTACCTACGATAAAATCAATTCGACCATTTAAATGAAAGTGATCGATTGTTCCGCGGCCGCCGGCCCCCAAGACACCACTACCGTGGGCATCATCAACATATACAAAGGCATTATTTTTTTCTGCCAAATCAACAATTTCCGGCAAAGGGGCAATGTCTCCATCCATAGAAAAAACACCGTCAGTAATAATAAAAATACGATTATATAAACCGGCTTTTTCATTTAAGATTTCTGCAAGATGTGCTACATCGGCATGGCGATAAATCGCTTTATCGGCTCTTGATAGCCTTACTCCGTCAATAATTGAGGCGTGATTTAGTTCATCGCTAACGATTAAATCCCCTTTTTCGGTAATTGCCGGAATAACACCCAAATTGCAGTTTAATCCTGATTGAAAACAAACAACCGCCTCTTCCTTTTTAAATTCAGCAAGCGCCCTTTCTAATTCTTCAAGAATATCTTGATTTCCCACAATGGTTCGGACACTGCCGGCACCGACTCCGTATTTATCAATTGCCTGCTTGGCTGCTTCTTTTAAACGCCGATGATTGGCTAGACCAAGATAATTATTACTAGAAAGATTAATCACTCTTTTATGATTTAATTCAATTACATTTGTACAGGGACCGTAATTTACCGGTAATGTGCGATAAACTCCGGAGTCCTTTAGCTCTTCAACCTTTTCATGAAAATAAGTAAATTTATTCATTTTACCTCCTCAGGCAATAATATTATTTTACCGCAGTTTCCGCTTCCCATAACTTCTGCCGCTTGATTAATTTCCGACAAAGGGAAATAATGCGTAATAATTTTATTTAAATGTAAAAGATTATTATCGATTAATGCTTTTACCTGATGCCATGTATAATATATTCGCCGGCCAACAACACCATATAAACTAATACCTTTAAAAACGACATCGGAAGCTATATCGATTTCAATATTTTCGTTCGGAATACCAAGCATACTAATCGCACCGCCGGCTTTAAGATACTTGAAGGCACTCTCAATTGCGGTTTTATTCCCACTAAACTCACCCACGACATCTACTCCGGAACCGTTTGTTTCCGCCATAACCCGAGCTACAACATTTTCCGTTAAAGGATTAATAATAATATCGGCTCCAATTTTTCGGGCAAGATTACGACGATAGTCTTTTGTTTCAATGGCAATCACTTTTGAAGCACGGAGAGCTTTCGCGACATCAACTGCCATTAAGCCGATCGGACCACAGCCGACAATGGCCACTGTTTTTCCTTCAATCGGAAAATGAGCGATTGTATGAACCGCATTACCTAAAGGTTCTTGAACCGATAATAATACAGGATCAATATTTTTGCTGTTAACAAAGCAATTGGCGGCCGGTATTTTAATGTAGTTAGCAAAACAACCATCAATATCAACACCAATTATTTTCGTTTTCTCGCAAATGTGCTTTTTATCTTGTTTGCAAAATTCACATTCCCCGCATACAATATGCGTTTCTGCACTAACCCAATCACCAACATTAAGATTATGTGCATTCATACCGACTTTGATTATTTCACCGCTTAGTTCATGACCAACAATAAGTGGCAGATGAAGCCGCTTTTTGGCCCAATCATCATATTGATAAATATGATAATCAGTTCCACAAAACGAAGCCGAACGCACTTTAACCAATACTTCGTCCGGTTGTAAATCGGTAGTAATGTTTTTTTTAATATAACTAAAACCCTTTTGTGGTTTGTCCTTTACTACCGCCATCATCGTTAACGTTTCCATCATTTTTTATCACATCTCCCGATAATTATTATAACACCAATTATCAATGATTAAAAGCGTTTTCTCAGGTTTTTTATAAGAAAAAAAGCCTGTGTAAGGCTTCTTAAAAATTTGCTCCAAATGGGATAAGGGATAATTTCGCCAGTTTAAAGCATTGTTTGCCAAACGGAATGCCGATAATTGTAATGTAAAATATGATACCAGCAATTAAGTTAGATAATGCCATTTCCCAACCCAATACTATTACCCAAATAATATTGGCAATTGGATGCTTTTCGAAATTAGTTTTAACGTTTTTTCCGAAGGGAAAAACCATTAACTTCCCTAATTTGAAACATTGTAAACCAAATGGAATACCGATAATTATAATGCACAATAATATTTCGGCTACAAAATAATAAATTGCGCCCCATAATCCAACTAATAAAAACCATAAAATGTTACCGATTAATTTCATGATTCCTCCTCAAATTGTTTTTTTATTTTATCACATAATACTATTAATGTAATATTTTTATTATTACCTTTTTAATAGTATTATATCTTCTGACATTTTCATTGGGAATTCTGATAATCTTAATCTTGCGGCGCCGGCAAATTTCTTCCTTTTTCGCATCATTTATTCTTGTTCGATAATTGTTAATGTGTTCCGAACCGTCTACCTCAATTACCAACAGAGGATAACCCGTATTTTTATCGTATATAACAAAATCAAATTCAGCTTTTGTAAAATAATCAAAATCATCAAAATTATCTGCATGAAAAACGGATGAAACTTTCACTTTTGATTCTACGGTATACGCTGGTAGGGTTGTCATCATATGCGATATTGTTTGCAAAAACTCTTTTTCTTTTTGTGTATTATATTGCTTAAAGAAAAGTCGATCGGCACTATATTTAGGGGGAACATAACAATTCCCATTATTATAAACGTATGTCATCAGAGAATAAAGATCATTATCCTCACTGTTTGCATCATTTTTTACTCTTTCCTGAATTAAATCATAATCACCTACGATAATAAGCTTGTCTTTTGGCCTTGTAACCGCAACATTGATCATCTCACTGTTATCCTTAACCCAATTATATGTTTTCTCGCCGGTAACCGGGGTTAGGGCCAATGACATTATTACGACTTCTCTTTCATCACCTTGAAAGGTGTGAATTGTGCCCACATCAACTCCCCGAATTTGATTATGTTCCAATAAAGCATTAATTTGTGCTACCTGATTCCTAAAGGGTGTAATAATACCGACATTTTGATAATTATTTTTCTTAATTATATCTACAATGGTTGCCGCTTCCTGATATGAAGTATTTCTTATTGCCGGCTTATCATCAGTTTTCACATTACAAAATTCCAGTTGGTTGGGATGAGATTTGGTTTCAATCTTTAATTGATTACCATAATAACGCCGATTACTAAAATTGATAATATTTCGGCCGCAACGGTAATGATATCGCAATAAGATAAACGGTGATACCCGGTCTTTCTTTTGCATTAATTCAATAATTGAATTATCGCAATAATTATAAACATCTTTGATTTGATACTTATCCATAAGCTTTTTATTAAAATCATCACCAAGAACAATAACCGGTTTTAATTGATTTTGGTCACCCAATAAAGCCAAAGAATTACCTCTTATAATCGGTATAAGCGAAGTGGCAATATTACATTGACCGGCTTCGTCAATAACGGTGAGGTCAAAAAAAGGCTTTGCCGGACCTAGTTTATTTGCCGATAAATTGGTGGTAAGAATAAAGGGGAATGTACGAATAAAATTAGTAAAATTAGTGGAATCGCTTAAATATTTTAAAAATTCTCTGTTTTTCAATTCTTTCGATTGAGAATCACCATCATTCATATGAACGATATCAATTAATTGTTTATATTGAGATTCATATAGTTTTTTAATATACGAAAATGACTTATAGTATAAGTATCTGGTGAAGCGTAAGTCTCTTTTACCGATATAAGCTAATTTTTTAATATTGTTAATCAAACTGATATTTCGTATTCTTTCATCAACACTATTAATTTTCATCGATATCATCATCTTTATATTTTCATCATCGGCATTGTCCCAGATTGAAAGAAGTGTATTTTTTTCTTCCTGTAAACAAACCGATTCTTCATATTTTTTAATTTCATTATTTAAATTATTATATTTTGCTTGAGAATAATGATGAATTTCCTTTAATTGAGACTCTTTAATTGTAATAAAATTCGCTTTATTATATAAATCTTTGATTTTGTTTAATGTTTTTAAGTTTTCTTTCTGGATGCCGATTCTTAATATCGGAAAAGGGACATCTTGATCCTGATGTTTAAACCTGATTTTGTTATAAATATCATTAATCGGTTTATTGTTATTTGAAGAAATCAAAATTGATTTTTCATTCATAAAAGCCGATAAGATAATATTGGATATTGTTGAAGTTTTGCCGGTTCCGGGAGGGCCTTGCACATATGTAACCGGATTATTAATTGCATTATAGACAACCCGAAGTTGATCGATATTAAATTTATCATCGATAAAATAAATATGGCTTTCCGGATGACCGAGATTCCTGATTGTTATATTACCAAAATAAGCTTTTAATGGTACCGTCAATTTTTGTTCAGTATGCATATCGTTGATGGCAGCAAAAATATCATCAATATTAATCGGAATATTTCTCTCCAAAATCATTAAATAAGGGTTTTCATCTAAAACTTCTCCATATATTAAGTTTTTAGCAATAAGTTCAGTATAATATTTAATATTTGATGGAAATTTATCAATAAATTCCTTTGGATCGGTATCTAAATACTGACTTAAAGTATACTTCTTCCCCTCTACCAAAAAACTTTTATTAATTTTTAAATCACAACCAAGTACTAAAGCCATTTTTTCAACATCAAGCAATACATCATAATAAGCAATTACATATAATTTTTCTTTTATGGCAATTGAAAGATAGTTGATTATTAGAAAGGTGTATTTGTTTCTGCTGACTGAGTCAATATCGGTTTTATATATGAAATCAATAATCTGGCCAAATTGAGTAGCGGTAAGATTATAACTTTTTTCTTTTTTAAGTGTTGAAAAATCAACTCCATCAATAAAATGGAAATCTTTTTGATAGGGATCATTGTCATAACGATAACATTCCTGTAAATACATTAAAATATTATTATTAAAAGTATCAAAGTTAAGCCACTCTAGTTTATCAAGATTATTTTCTATCTTTTCAATTAGATAAGCCGGGACCTCATAAGATGTGCCCTCAATAAGTTTTGCCGATAAAATACTATCAAAATAAAGTTTAGTGTCAATTATTTCATAAGACAAACGGGGATTAAATATCTTAACACTCAATCGTTGATCTTCTAAATGAACATCGATAACTGAACACCAATAGTTGGTGACTTGATTATCAAGGTTTCTATATTCAATATATAACCATTTCCCTGTTTTAACCGCTTCGGATATTACAATTCCAATATGGCTCATATTTATTCACCCAAATTAATTTTATCACAAATATGAATAATTTACCAGTAAAGTCTAATTTATTAATACTTTTTAAAAAATTAATATATAAAAAAACCATGCTAAGAAGCATAGTAATTTTTCACTGAGACCTCCCTGAGTAAGCCTAATAACATCCCTCTTTATACTAGCGTCAACTTCGTTGACATTTTACATATTAATAACTAATCTTACCCATAATAGTGGCCTGATGTCATTTGTGTTCCTCAAATCGAGATTTTATCTAGGACTTCCTTCAACTGTCGGGTACTAAGCAGAAATCATCATCTATTGAACTCAATAAATTACGATTAACAATGCATTATGCTGGTTCTGCTTTTTCCTACAAATGAAATAGTAATGCTCTGCAAACTTACACACTGGTTCAATATATTGCTGCCTAGACTTGTTACACTGTTTGGTATGGTAAAGCTTGTAAATCTTACACAACCATTAAATGCATTTGTACCTATAATTGTTACGGTATTTGGTATTGTAATGTTTGTTAAATCTGTACAATTATAAAATGCATCTTGTGGTATATTAGTTCCACAAGTAATTATGACAGTTTCTAAATATGTAGGTATATAATATGTTATACCATTTTGATTAGTAGCTACTCCTCCATTGTATGATGATGTACCGAATATATAACCGAATTTCGCATCATTCCCTGTCGCCG
>JALOBF010000032.1 GCA_023228385.1 Bacilli bacterium | reverse complement strand
AATTTTAAAAGGCTGTGATTATATGACCCTTGGTCCGGGAGCCTGCACTATTTGTAAAGAGTGTACTTATCCCGCCTTGCCTTGTCGTTTTCCTGATATTGCTATCCCCTCTTTAGAAGCTTTAGGTATCAATGTTTTGGAATTGGCAAAATCATGCGATATAAAGTATTATAACGGTCCTAATACGGTTACTTATTTTGCGGCAATATTTTATAACTAGAGGTATCTATGCATAAAGTTACAATTATTAGTAATCATCAAACAAAAGAAGTATCCGTTAAGAGCGGCGCTAATTTATTAGATGTTCTCAGTAAAAATGGGTATTTAATAACGGCAGATTGCGGTGGTCATGGTACCTGTATGAAATGCAAAGTACAGTGTAATCATGAATATTTACTGGCTTGTCAGACGGTTGTAACCCAGGATATTAGAGTTGAATTACCTAATGGCGAAAGTGACGGACTGTTAAACAGTTTAAAGAGAAGTTATGAGATTAAGCGTAAATATGGTTATGGAATAGCGGTTGATCTCGGTACCACTACAATTGCTTTGTATTTAATGGATTTGAAAAACGGCTGGGTTATTGATAATATTTCCGTATTGAATGCTCAAACTTCATATGGCACTGATGTTATTACCAGAATTAAAAAGTGCAGTGAAGGCCATTTAGATACTCTTTTTTCCTTGATAGTTAAGCAGATAAATGAGATTATTCATAATTTTAAACTAAAGCATGCAATAAACGACATTGAAGAAATTGTGGTTGCCGCCAATACTACAATGCTTCATATTCTGGCCCATACCGACCCCACATCACTTGGGACCGCCCCCTTTACTCCGGTTTTTTTAAAGCGTCTTGAAATAAGCGGACCGATAATAAATCTTGATGCCAAACGGATTGTTTTGCTTCCGGCAATCAGTGCTTATCTTGGCGGTGATATTGTTGCCGGTATTTTAGCCTGTAACATAGAAGAACAAACAAAGAATATAATTTTTATCGATATCGGTACCAACGGCGAAATCATTATAAAAACAAAAAAAGGGATATATGGAACTTCAACGGCTGCCGGTCCTGCGTTTGAAGGAGCGAGAATCGAATGGGGAACCGGGGGAATACCCGGTGCCATTTCAAAAGTGGAATTAGCAGATAATGAATTAAGAATCAGTACCATTAACAATCAAAAAGCGATGGGAATTTGCGGCAGCGGGTTAGTTGATATCGTTTCTTTATTGGTATCAGAAGGTTTAATTGATGAAACCGGAACTTTTGACTATCGATCAAACAGTAATTTGATAGAAAACTTATATGACGGAAGATTATATATAACCGATAAAATCTATATATCGCAAAAAGATATTCGGGAATTTCAATTGGCGAAAAGCGCCATTGCTTCCGGGATTCAGGTGCTCTTAGAAATTGCTGAACTTAAAGCCGAGGATATCGATCAAATATATTTAGCCGGGGGGTTTGGTTTTTATATAAATCGAAACAGCGCTGTCAATATTGGTCTTCTGCCTAAAAAAACCAAAGAAAAAATTATTTCGGTGGGAAATACCAGCGGTCTTGGCGCTAAGATGGCATTATTGAATGATGATTACCGCACCCAATGCGATGAAATCGCCACGCGCGTTTCGGTGATAGAATTATCTAATAATCCTCGATTTACAGAACATTTTATTAACAATATGTTATTTGAATAATTAATCGGAGGTGCTAGATTGATTGTAAAAATATCTGATAAAAAATTAGAAGAAGTATTGAATTTCAAGGAATTAAAGCAATTATTTAAACATTTCTCCATCCTTACCGGTGTCGATGTATCATTACATGATGTGGAAGGAAACGAATTATTTTGCAATCGCCTATTACCCCAAAAGAATATCTGCGAATATATGAAAGAAAACGAAAAAGCGGCGGCCTGTAATCATAATATGGCTTATTCGGGTAAAAAGGCAGCTGAATTGGGAGAACCCTATATTTTTAAATGCGGATGTATGATTAAATGCTCTGCCCCGATTCTATTTGATGAACAATTAATCGGAAGCCTTTCTTGTGGTCCGGTATTGCTTTGGGATGTTGATGATTTATTTTTGGAAGAACTTGAAAACTGGGCGGTCAAAATGGAATTAAGTGAAATCGACTTGCAAAAGTTTTTGGATAACACTAAACAATTATCTTGCGAGAGCATGACCAGTGCTGCTCAAATGCTCAGCTTTATTGTTGATTATATGTGTAAGGAAGAAAGTAAGTTTTTAGGGCAACGTTTAAAGATATCCAAACAACAAAAAGAAATATCGGAATTACTTCATGATAAAAAACAAAACCTTGCCAGTTTGGCAGCCCTGGAGCGAAAAGCCAAATTAAGACGGTTTCCAATCGAAATGGAAAGGGAATTAATTGCATCGATTCAAACGGCAAACATGAACAATGCCAAAAGAATCTTAAACGATTTGCTCTGTGAAATATTTTCCTACTCATCAGGCAATGAAGATATTATTAAAGCTAAACTATTTGAGTTAAGTGCAATTTTAATCAGAGCCGGGGTTGATGGGGGCGTTCCGCTTTTAGAAATGTCTAAGATTGTTATCGAATACTCTAAAATCTTATCAGAGAAGATTAGTTTTGAAGAATTATGCCTTTTCACCTCGGAAATCATGGAAAAAATAATGAGAGTTATTTATGAAAACCGCGGTCAAAAACAAACCAATCAACATTTAATCAATGCCATTAATTATATTAAAGAAAATTTTGATAAAGACGTTAGTCTTGAAACGGTTGCGCGCAATGTTTTTGTCAGTAATTATTATTTAAGTCATTTATTCAGAGAAGAACTTAATATGACTTTTTCTGACTATGTAAATAAAATCAGAATGGATAAAAGTTTAACCTTAATTAAAACAACCGGCAAAACGGTTCAAGAAATTGCCGAAGAAGTCGGAATTAACGATGCAAGTTATTTCACTAAAATTTTTAAGAAATATTTTGGTGTAACGCCGACAAGTTATATGAAAATATATAATTAAAGGATAAAACTAGGGGAAACCCTAGTTTTCTGGCTTTATATTGATAAAAATTGAATAATAACAATAAATTACTATTTTATAGCAAGATAATCAATTAAAAATAAAAGCGATTTCATGTATAATGAAATTGAAAGTAAAATAGAGGTGGTGTCATGATTTTGGAAAATATTTCTTTATCGCTTCAAAGAGGGAAAGCAAAAGAGGTTAAAATGCAGGTTCAAGCGGCTCTTGATAGCGGTGTTTCACCACAATATATTTTAAATTGTGGATTAATCCATGGGATGAATGTTATCGGCGGTAAATTTAAAAATAACGAAGTGTTTGTTCCTGAAGTCCTGGTGGCGGCCCGCGCCATGAATGCCGGATTGGAAATCTTAAGACCGATTCTTGTTCAAACCGGCATCAGGCCGATCGGTAGGGCTATCATCTGTACGGTCAAAGGTGATCTCCATGATATCGGGAAAAATTTAGTTAAAATGATGCTCGAAGGTCAGGCTATCGATTGCATTGATTTGGGGGTTGATGTTGATTCCGATGAGATAATTGCGGCAATTAAAGAACATAATCCCGATTTAGTATGCTTATCGGCATTACTGACAACAACCATGATTGAACAAAAAGTAATTATTGAAAATATTGAAAAAGCCGGCTTACGCGATAAAGTGAAAATTATGGTGGGAGGAGCACCGGTAACCGAAGCATTTGCCAAGGAGATTAAAGCCGATGCTTTCAGTCCCGATGCCGCCAGTGCAGCGGAGACGGCGGTGCAAATGCTTACTAAGCAGGTTGATGATGATGTTTAATAAATTAGAATGGTATAAACCGAATCTGGCTGAAACCGTTAATATGCTTGAAAGACTATATTATGATGCGCTTAATCGTCAAGGCGGAAATGTAACTTTTCGGGCATTACCGCCTTCCGATGTTGATTTTTATTCAACCTTTGATTTAAGAAAATATAACTATGATACTGACATTACCCGATATGCGGAGGATTTATGTATCTTATTACACAATTCTTATTGTAAAAGAAGGCTGGTTGACGATAATATGCTTCCCACGATTTCTCCGGCTTTGGGTATCGGCGATTATTCGGCGTTTGTTACCGGTGAGATAGATTTTCGGCAGGATACAAGTTGGTCCCAACCAAGTTTAAAGGAAGTTGATGATTGGAAGCATCTTCCTCCCCTTGGAACCAGTAAATGGTATCAAAGATTTCTCGTTATTTGTGAGGAAATGCTTAAAATATCAGCCGGAAGCGGCATACCTTTTATTCGCGGGTTCTTTTCCCCGCTTGATTTGGCCGGAGCCTTAAGAGGAGAGGAACTATATTATGATTTTTATGACAATCCGGATGAACTGCATGAACTGCTTAATTATTGTGCTGATGCCACGATAAAGTTTGCGGACGACATTTACGATTTAGCAGATAAATATTTAAGAGATTCAAAATACGGTTTATTTTATACAAAAGGCATTATTAATATGTCCGAAGATATCGCCTGTATGATTTCCGGAACACTATATCGTGAATTTTGCCGCCCGCACACGCAAAAAGTTATTGATCATTTTGGGGTAGGGCATCTGCATACTCATTCGCGCGCCATGTACTTAGTAAAAGAAATATGCAGTTTAAATAATGTGGCAAATTTATGGCTGGCAACCGATCCCAATGCCCCAAAACCGATTGAGCATATTGAGCAATTGGTGGATGACGCCAACGGTGTTTGCCTGGCAATTGATTGTGAACATTTTACCGAAATTAAAAACAATTTTTATAAATTAAAAAAAGGTAATTTTTCGATCACTTTACCGGTTAAAAATATCGAAGAAGCAATTGAATTTACTGAAAAGTTTAAAAATTTAAGATAGATTAATCATTTGAGAAAAGAGGAATTAATGAAAAAATTATTCATTTTCATACTTGCATTCTTTATTGTCTCTATCTTATCAGTTAATTCAATTAATCTTCAAGCTAAATCAGAGACAATTAGAATTTGGGTTGGGGCTATTGCCAAAGAAAAAGCGGTAATGGAGCAAATTGCGGCCGAATATAAAGAAAGAACCGGCGTTACGGTTAAGGTCTATCAGAAAATGGAAATATTTACGGTTCCTTCGGCGTTAGTAAATAATGCCGAACTTGAGGAGCGACCCGATATCGTTTATATGCAGGCCCCCGATATCGGCGGTTTAGTAAAATCGGGTTATCTCGTTTCGCTTGATATATCCGATGATTTACGAAACCGCTTTTGTCCGTTAGCCTTTGAGGCTTTTACTTATAATAATAAAGTCTATGGTATTGGCTATTCAAATGATATTTACGGACTTCTTTATAATAAGGATTTGATTGCAACTGAAGATTTACCAAAGACCTGGGAAGAACTATTCACCAAAGCTGAGGAGTTAACAATCACCGATAATTCAAATAATATCATACAAAGAGGATTATATTTAAACGCGACCGATATGTGGCTAAATTATCCTTTGATTAGAAAATATGGTGGTTATTATTATGGGAAATATCCTAATGGTGATTATAATGCTTATGATGTTGGTTTTGATAATCCTGGAATGTTGGATTATGTTGCGAAGATTAAAGAATTTCGTAAAAAAGGTATGGTTCTAAATAATCCGAATGACAAGGCTTATAGTGATATTACTAATGAATTTGCAAGCGGTAAGGTTGCAATGTATTTTCAAGGGCTGTGGTATGCTTGGTTATTTCAAAATAGAGAAATAAATTATGGAATTGCGCCTTTACCTGAGAAGGCAAAACCATTATCAACAGTGCAAGGCTTTGTTATTAATAAATATACAAGGAATCCGGAGGTTACCACCGATTTTTTGGAGTTTATTTTAGAAGATACCAATCAACAAAGGTTAATTGAAGCCGGCAATAATTATGAGAAAAAAACCGGTGAGCGAAATCCAACCAACCTATCTGTTATTAATAGCGATTATATTCAAACCGATGAAATCTTAAAGAGCCTTAGCAATATTGGTTATAATGTTGAACCCTTTCCCAATATCCCCGAAGGAACCTTATGGTATAACCAAGAAGTAACCTACACTACATTTAAAACTATATTCTTCGGAGACAGCGCCGGCAATGAAGTGGATGCTATGTATAAGTTGACGGAGTTAGCTGAATATATTCGCCGGAACGTTTTATTGCTTAATGAAACGGTCGATTATGTCAGTATTCCCTGGTGGGTATATTTAATGGTAACGGCTGTTGTTTTAAGTTTAATTATTGTTTATATTATTATTAAAAAGCGAAAAGGGACCTTATTTCCCCGAAAATTCAGTAAAAAACAAACCGCTATCGCTTGGTGCTTAATGCTTCCTCTCCTCTTTCTTCTAGGAATGTTTTATGTTTATCCGATTTTTCATAATTTTTATTTATCATTTACTAATTATAGTGGAGTAAATCTAAGAGATTATGGATTAGTCGGTTTTGCCAACTATCAACAGATCTTTAAAGAAGGAATCAAGGGATTATTTTCGATGAGTATTTGGACGGTTTTCTTTGCTTTTTCTGTGATTACCCTTTCTTTTGTTTTTGGCACATTACTTGCGACTTTACTTGATTCGGCTAATGCCAAAGTCGCAAAAATATATCGGCTGATATATATTCTTCCATGGGTTATTCCGGCGGTTATTACTTTGCTTATGTGGCAAGGTTTACTTGAAACCGAAGGCGGATTAATTAATCAAATGCTTTCATTAGTCGGAATCGGTAAAGTTCCATGGCTGACCAACCGAATTATCGCCCGCGTTTCAACAATTCTCGTTATGGTGTGGTTTTCGTTTCCGTATTATATGGTTATTGCCTTTGGTTTTTTAAAGTCCATCCCCAAAGAGTATTATGAAGCGGCTAAAGTTGACGGCGGTTCTAAATTTTATATTTTCTGTCATATAACCTTGCCTTTAATCTTTAGGGCTTTAATTCCAACCTTAATTATGGGCTTTATTATGCAATTCAATCAATTTGGGGTTTATATGTTAACGCAAGGCGGACCGGCCAGTGATGTTCTCGGTAATCCCGGCGCGACTGATTTGTTGATTACTTATGTTTTTAATACCGCTTTTAATTCCAAACGCTATGCTTTAGCTGCCAGCTACTCGGTGATTATTTTTATTTTCGTCGCCGTATTTGCCTTAATTACGATGCGCGTTAATAAAAAGAGAATGGAAGTATAGGTGATGAATATGAAAAAAAACATATCCAATATATTTATTCAAATAATGCTGTTTTTACTTGCGATAATAACGCTGTTTCCTTTTGTCTATATTATTATGATTGCGTTCGGAAAAAACGTTATTTCCACAAGTACGTTTATTCCGGAAGCTTTTACTTTAGATAATTTTAAACAGTTATTTACCGAAACCAAGTTTCTTCACTGGATAGGCAATTCATTTCTAATCGCCGCCAGTACAATGGTATTTTCGGTTATTTTAGTTTCAGTATCGGTTTATGTTTTTTCAAGATTAAAGTTTTACGGGAAACAAAAATTATTTAACTTTATCTTATTAATTCAGATTTTCCCATTAACTTTATCTATGGTTTCAATTTTTAAAATATTTGTCCAATTGGGTTTATTAAATCAAAAGATGGGACTCGTTGTGGTGAATTCCACCCTGGCTTCAGCCGGATTGATTATGCTTGCTAAAGGGTACTTCGATGCTCTTCCTTATGAAATTGATGAGGCCGCCATGATGGACGGAGCTTCAATATTTCAAATTCTTGTAAAAATAACACTTCCTCTAGCAAAACCGATGCTGGCGATTGTCGCCATCCAAAGTTTTGTTATTGCTTATAACGAATATACAATTGCCAGTGCGGTAATGACCGCCAAGGTTGAATCAATGCCCTTGGCGGTCGGCCTTCAAAGTATGATTACCGGTCAATATGGTATTAATTGGAGTATTTATTGCGCCGGTGCCGTATTGGGAAGTATCCCGATGATTGCTTTATTTTATTCTTTACAGAAATACTTTATCGGCGGCTTGACTGAGGGCGGTGTAAAACAATAATGGATTTGGATATTATTCATTTCAGTAATTATATTTATGCATATGCCGTATCAAATGATGAATTAAACGTACGAATTCGCCTCAGAAGCAAAGTTTATGATAATATTAAAGTTTATTATAAAAATTTATACGACCACAGTAAAAACATTTATTCAAAAAATATGATTATGATTTTGGATGACGGTATCCATTCGCTTTATGAGGCGACAATTCAAATTAAAGAACGGCACTTTAAATATTATTTTGAATTATCCCAAGGATTAAAAACGATTGCTTATACAGCTGACGGTTTGATTAAAGAACCCGCTTCTGTTAATTATTTCTATTATCCGGCAATTAATGATGATGAAATAATAACCCTCCCCGGTTGGGCGGAAGGCGAAATAATTTATCAGATTTTAGTTGATCGTTTTTATGATGGTGATGCGGCCAATAATCCTAAGAATGTTAAGAGTATCGACGCTCTGCCCGATCGCAATACCTACTACGGCGGTGATTTTGTCGGAATCATAAAAAAAATGGACTATATAAAATCACTGGGTGTGAAAATCATTTATTTAAGCCCTTTGTTTTTATCTCCGACCTATCATAAATATGATGTATCCGATTATTATAAAATTGAAGATACTTATGGCGGCACGGTTGGATTAATAAATCTTGTTGAAACAGCGCACCGAAATGGCATTAAGGTCATTTTAGACTGTGTCTTTAATCATTGCAGTGCAGAAAACGAATTGTTTCAGGATGTGATTAAATACGGTGAAGCCTCACTTTATAAGGATTGGTTTTATATTGAAAGTTTTCCGATTGACATAAAGCGCTGTAACTATGATACTTTTGCCGGAGAAGTTCCTTCAATGCCTAAATTTAATACCAGTAATCCCGATGTGATTAACTATTTAACCGATGTTGCTGTCCACTGGACAAAGACTTTGGATCTTGACGGTTGGCGATTGGATGTTGCCGATGAGGTTTCAATGTGTTTCTGGCGAGAATTTCGCCGAAAAGTAAAAGCGGTAAAACCTGAGGTTTTAATTATCGGTGAAGTATGGAATCATGCCTCCAAATGGATGCAAGGCGATCAATTCGATACGGTTACCAATTATAAATATCGAAAATGGTTGGTTGATTTTATTTGCGGAAATATAAATTCCTCTATGTTCTGGCAAAAGATTAGCGGCAATAAAATGCTCTACAAAACCCCCTCGTTTAATTATTTGGTTAATTTAATCGGCAGTCATGACACTATTCGTTTTCGGACTTTGGTCGATAATGAAAAACTTCATTATTTAGCCCTGTTATTGACTTTAACGTTAGACGGTATGCCCCTTATTTATTATGGTGATGAGGTGGGATTAGAAGGTCAGGTTGACCCCGATAATCGTCGCGCTTTTCGGTGGAATGATATCAATAAAGAAGAATTGAAATTAATTCAATCGATCGGTAAATTGAGAGAGAGTTCAACCGCATTAAAAAAAGGCGAAACTATTCCTTTAAAATCGGATGAACGGGTATTAGCGTTTCGAAGAAAATATGGAAATGATATGATAACGGTCGTTCTTAACTTTAGTAATAAAGTTAAGAAAATGAAGTTTAATATTCAAAAGGTTTTATATGGCGAATTGTCAGTAAAAAACGATTCTGTTTATGTCCAACCATATAGCATTATTATTGGATTATAAATATAAATTAAAGAAAGGAAGAGAGATATGAGAAATTTTAAAACAATTTTTATGTTAATTTTATTTTTTGTCGCAATTATGATGACTGCTTGTACAACAAAATTTAAAGTTAAGTTTGATTTGAATTATCAAGATGCCAGTGACGGACCTCTTACCCAAGAAGTTGTTAAAGGGGAAAAAGCCACCGAACCCCTTGCTCCGGCCCGCGTAGGTTATGATTTTTTAGGTTGGTTTAAAAACGATAAAGATATAGAACCCTATGATTTTAATCTTCCGGTTGAAGCAAATATTACCCTTTATGCTAAATGGAAAGAAAAAGAGGCGGAAGTCACTTATTATTTAGCCGGGAGTTTTAACGCTTATGTACCAAATGATGCGGCTTATGTAATGACAAAAGATAAGGACGGCTTGTATACGTTCACGGTCGAGCTTACTGCGGATAATCGCGATACCGCATATGACGGGCATTATTATAAAGTAACCAACGGCACTTGGGATGCGGATGGTTGTTATGGTGTTGATAACTATTATATCAATCCGGCTCCGTCGTCTCCGACCGGCGGCGGTTTAGGCTCGATTTGGCACTGGGCCAACGGATCATTGACCGTAAAATTCGATGCGGAAGAATTGTTAATTACCGATACTTTAGTAATGGAAGAAGACGTGATTGAAGAATTAGAACCGCGTATTTATGGTAAATTTAACGGTTGGGTCATTGACGGCGATAATGCTCAAATCTTAACCGATCCGGACGGCGATGGGATTTATACTATAGAAATTGATTTCGCCGAAGGCGGAACTTCGGACTTTACGGTCTGTCTGTCAAGAAAATGGTATGATGACGAGTGGGGTCAAAGATGGGGTGCCAACGAACAGTATAAACTGGACGGGACTGCCGCCGGAATGGGCAATGCCACGGAGATTACTTATGAAGTCGGTAAATATTTATTCTCTTATAATAGTGCCACTAAAATAACAACTCATGCCCTTCTTGTGGCTGATTATATTGATGAATATTCCGCTCCTCGCCTTTACGGTAAGTTCAACGGTTGGGTCATTGACGGCGATAGGGCTTATATCTTAACCGATCCGGATGGCGATGGGATTTATACTTTAGTAATTGATTTCGCCGAAGGCGATACTTCGGATTTTACGGTCTGTCTGTCAAGAAAATGGTATGATGATGAGTGGGGCAAAAGATGGGGTGCCAACGAACAGTATAAGTTTGACGGAACCGCCGCCGGTATGGGCGATGCCACGGAGATAACTTATGAAGCCGGTACGTATTTCTTCTCTTATAATAGTGTTACTAAAGTAACAACTTATGCCCAACTTGTGGCTGATTATGTTGATGAATATTCTGCTCCCCGCCTTTACGGCAAGTTCAACGGTTGGGCCATTGACGGTCTTAACGCAATGATTTTGACCGATCCGGACGGTGACAGCATTTATACTTTAGTAATTGATTTTGTTGAAGGCGGAACTTCGGACTTTACGGTCTGTCTGTCGAGAAAATGGTTTGATGATGAGTGGGGCCAAAGATGGGGCGCCAACGAGCAGTATAAGTTTGACGGTACCGCCGCCGGAATGGGGAATGTTACGGAGATAACTTATGAAGCTGGAACTTATCAATTTAGTTATAACTGTAATACCAAAGTAACTGCTTATACTAAAATTTCATAATAAAAGTGAAGAGATATGAAAATGTTGAGAGATAAATCGCGCGAACCAAATTTTGCATATTTAAAATTGGTTTTGGAAAAGAAGCCAACCCCGCGCCCGGTATTATTTGATTTTATTATCGGTGAAGAAAAAACAAAATTATTGGCCGGCAATGAATATCAAGTTGATACCGAGTTTAATCGGGTAGTAACCACAATTAAGGCCTTTGATAGCGGCGGTTATGATTTCGCTCCGATTATTGTGCGCGGAATGGAGTTTCCAAGAAAGACTCACGATAAGGCGAATGTTCAAACCAAATCACTAAATGACGGTACGATGATTAAAGATAAAGAATCCTTAAATAATTATCAATGGCCTGATATTAAAAATGCCGATTTCTCAATAATTGAAAAAGCCGGTAAATATCTTCATAAAAATGCTAAGTTTGTAATATTTAGTCATGACGGAATATTAGAAAACACAATCGGCATTATCGGATTTGATAATTTATGTTATCTTCTTTATGATGAACCCGAAATTGTAGAAGAAGTTTTTTACCGTGTCGGTAAAATAATTGATCAATACTATACAAAATGTCTGGAGTATGATGAAATCGGCGCTATTATATGTAATGATGACTGGGGATTTAATACAGCAACGATGCTTCCGCCCCGTTTAATGCGGAAACATGTTTTTCCCTGGTATCGGCGTATTGTTGAAAGGGCTCATCAGTCCGGTCGACCGGCCATTCTCCATTCCTGCGGGTATTATTATGATATTATTGATGATGTTATCAATAATATGAAATTTGACGGACGCCAGTCATATGAAGATAATATTGTACCGGTTGAGAAAGCTTATGAAGAGTTGCATCCCGGTTTAGCCGTTCTTGGCGGAATTGATGTTGATTTTATGGCACGTTCAACCAGCGATGAAGTATACCATCGTTGTAAAAGAATACTTGAGAAAACCAAAAACTTAGGCGGATATGCCTTGGGCAGTGGGAACAGCATTCCTGATTATATTCCTAATGACAATTATATTGCATTGCTGCGGGCTGCTTTAGAAGATTAATATAGTTTTCTTGTAAGAAGGAGAAGAAGATGATGAAAAAATGGATTCGGAAACAAATGGACGATCAAAGTAAGACGATGCCCATTCTATCTTTTCCCGCTGTATGGTTATTGGATATTAATGTTAGGCAATTGGTTAATTCTTCTTATTATCAAGCCATGGCGATGCAAGAAATATCTAAAAATTTTCCAACCAGCGCGGCCTTAAGCATGATGGATTTGTCGGTTGAAGCTGAAGCGTTTGGTTCCTCCATTAGGTTTTTTGATATGGATGTGCCGACGGTAAGTGCCAGTTTAATCAAAAATCAAAG
>JALOBF010000031.1 GCA_023228385.1 Bacilli bacterium | reverse complement strand
ACCTGTACCCATCCCGAACACAGAAGTTAAGCATTTTAGCGCCGATGATAGCTGGGCTTATGCCCCGCGAAAGTAGGTCGTTGCCAAACTTTCTTTTTATTATATAAAGGAGAATTAGCTCAGTTGGGAGAGCATCTGCCTTACAAGCAGAGGGTCGGCGGTTCGAGCCCGTCATTCTCCACCATTTGGGCCGGCTTAGCTCAACTGGTAGAGCAATTGACTTGTAATCAATAGGTTGCGGGTTCAAGTCCTGCAGCCGGCACCAGAAGTATTGTCTCCGTAGCTCAGGCGGCAGAGCAACTGACTTTTAATCAGTGGGTCGGACGTTCGAATCGTCTCGGAGACACCATTTTGCCTGGGTGGCGGAATAGGTAGACGCGCAGGACTTAAAATCCTGTGGTAGAAGATACCGTGCGGGTTCGATTCCCGCCCTAGGCACCAAGTTGCTCCGATAAATAAATAATTGGGTCCTTAGCTCAGCTGGGAGAGCGCCTGTTTTGCAAGCAGGAGGTCGACGGTTCGATCCCGTTAGGATCCACCATTTATAATTTTTATGGCGGTGTAGCTTAGTTGGCTAGAGCGTACGGTTCATACCCGTGAGGTCGAGGGTTCAAGTCCCCCCACCGCTACCAAATAAAGGACCCGTAGCTCAGTTGGTTAGAGCTACCGGCTCATAACCGGTCGGTCGCAGGTTCGAGTCCTGCCGGGTCCACCAGTTGATTATTATGGAGGAATACCCAAGTCTGGCTGAAGGGATCGGTCTTGAAAACCGACAGGCGTTTGTAGCGCGCGCGGGTTCAAATCCTGCTTCCTCCGCCATTAAAATTTTATATATTCATATCGCGGGGTAGAGCAGCTGGTAGCTCGTCGGGCTCATAACCCGGAGGTCGTAGGTTCAAATCCTACCCCCGCAACCAAATGGTCCCATGGTGTAGTGGTTAACATGCCAGTCTGTCACACTGGAGATCGCGGGTTCAAGTCCCGTTGGGACCGCCAGATGGCTCGGTAGCTCAGTCGGTAGAGCAAAGGACTGAAAATCCTTGTGTCGACGGTTCGATTCCGCCCCGAGCCACCAAGATAAATTTAAACAAATAAGTTTAAATATTATTGGAGAGTGTATGCTCTCGCTTTTTTATATAATCCTATCCGAAAAATTTATTATGAATAAATTATTAGTGCCCTAATTGAAAGGGGCATTTTTTTAATCTTGTAGAAAAAATGTTTTTATGGTAATATATAATAGAATTTTGGTGATAAAAATGGTCGAAATTAAAGATATAGAACTATTTCTTTTGGATATGGACGGTACTGTATATATCGAGAATCAACTGATTGATGGATCTGAGATGTTTTTATCTGCAATAATTGAGAATAAAAAGAAATATATTTTTCTTACTAATAATTCATCGATAAACAAAGATGATTATTTAGTAAAACTGAAGAATATGGGAATCCCATGCGGAGCAGAAAATATATTTTCATCAGGAATGGCAGCTGGTTTATTTCTTTCTAAAAATAGAAAGGGTAAAAAAGTATTTTTAGTCGGAACCGAAGCTTTGGCAATGGAAATGAATAAATATGAAGTGAAGTTAACAGAAAAAAACCCTGATATTGTACTGGTTGGTTTTGACCGGGAAATATGCTATCGAAAAATTGAAAAGGCATGTGAGTTTTTAGATAACGGTGCTGAATTTATAGCCACTAATCCTGATTTGCTTTATCCGATTAAAAATAAGCGGTTTATTCCCGATTGCGGAAGTATCTGTCATATGCTTACCGTTGCTACAAAAAAGAAACCATTATATATCGGAAAACCCAACCGATATATAATTGATATTCTTATTGAAAAAACAGGCTTTCCGCGGGAAAATGTAGTATTGATTGGTGACCGTTTGTATACAGATATTGCTGCAGGAATTAATGCTGATATTAATACAATTTTGGTTTTAAGCGGTGAGACCAATTTACATATGTTAAAAGAATCAAGTTATCAACCGGATTTAGTGATACCATCAATAAAGGAATTAATAAAATTATTATAATATTTACAGTAGAGGAGAAGCGAATGAAATATTTTAAATTATTAATTTTATTATTTTTATTAATATTTTTTTATGGATGTAAGCAAATTCAAAAACCTGATTGGGCCTTAAGCCTTGATAATTTCGATTATTGTTTAAATCTTGGCGAAGAGATTGTTCTTGATGTTAACATCAACGACTATTATAAAGATCAAATAATTGTTTTTAGTTCTAATAACGAAACAATTGCTATTGTTGTAGACGGTGTATTAAAAACTAAAGGAGTTGGAGAGACGGAGATAAGGATTTCTCTACAAGATTATCCCGAATGTTTTATCGATATAGCTGTAATTGTGACAAATTGGGAAGCCGATATACCAAAACAAGTTATCGAGTGGGTAAAAACGGAAATTGGTTCTGACATGCTTATGCCTGGATTTTTTCCGGTTAAACATCCTGAATATGATGTTGAAATAGAATATGAATCGGATAATCCGGAAGTGCTAACTAACGAAGGTATGATTTTTCAGGGAAAATTCGATATTGAAGTTGGATTAAAAATTACGGTTCGTTATAAGGATTATATTGCCACCGAAGTGCATAATATTGTTGTTGCCGGTTATGCTTTTGTAGCGATTTATAATAATTTTTTTAATCAATTACCTCCTCATCGCAAGATAATTCGTGACTATGATATTAAAATAGAAAATCTTAATGATAGTTATCCTGATGCCAACATTTCTTGGCGGTCAACAAATCAATCAGTATTTACTGACAAAGGAATCTACCATCAGCCTTTTGATGATACGTCTTTTCTTATTGTCTTAACAATATCATTTCCTGATCAAGGAGCAAGTCGGGAATTTGCCGTAGAATACCTAGCCACTGGTGTTAGTATCTATGAAAAAGCGCAAATTGTAAAAGGATGGTTAGAAAAACAGAATATTATTACCGATATTCTAACTTCTGATATTGAACTGCCGTTATATTACAATGATGAATTTGAAGCGGTGCTTGAATGGAGTTCGAACAAACCTGAGATTATTGCTTTTGATGGCAAAATCACACCATCAAATAAAAATGAGTTGGTTGTACTGACATGTAAAGTAACCACCGGTGGCGCTAATTCATTTATTAAATTTAATACAGAAATACCAGCTAAGATGTATGAGGATAAATGGGAAGCAATAGAAGCTTTTCTCGATGTTATTTTTATTGATAAGATAGAAACACAAAAATATACTATCGCCGGGGTTGGCCCTTCTTATACCGCATATAATTACGGTTATATACCTTTCTATTTTAATGAGAAGTCAAACGTTACCGTTGATTTATTACCGGAAGATCATCTGATGAGGCCGTCACCGGGTGAAAACTTAGAACGGAAGTATGTGGTTATTCATGATACTGCCAATAACAAACCCGGCTCCGGAGCCGAAATGCATAATAGATTTATTAAAAACCCTGATCGCCAAAAATCTTCATGGCATTATACGGTCGATGACGAGTTAATATTTCAACACATTCCTGATCGAGAAATAGCATGGCATGCCGGTAATGAAGAGGGTAATTATTATGGTATTGGTATTGAGACCTGTATTAATCCCGAAGTTAATTATACGGTTGTAATGCAAAAAACGGCTAAACTTACGGCAGGGCTGCTGAACAGATACGGCCTGACCTTACATGATATAAAACAACATTATGATTTTACTGGAAAAGAGTGTCCGCGTGTAATGCGCACCAATAGCCGTTGGGATGAATTTATCGATTTAGTATCCATAGAATATTTAGGAGTTACTAATTTTTCCGATGTTCAGTTTATTTGGGAATCTTTGAGCAAAAATATTATGGATGATACGGGACGCGTTTTTAATCATCCTGGAATTGAAACCAATGTAAGTTTTAAGGTCACCGTCACCTATAATAACGAAACAAAAGAATACACTCACACTTCGGCTTTGTTGCCGCCGCGTTGGTCTTAGCTCCGTAACGGAGCTTTTTTATTGGAAATATTCCCCGGGCTAATTTTCTTTAAAAAATCTTAGTTTTATGTTATAATATTTATTAAGTTATAGAAAAGGGGAATATAGTATGGATAAAAGAAAAATATTATTAATACTATTAGTTAGTGTATTAGCCATATTTTTTCTCAATATTATTAAAGTAAAAATAAAACCCGGCATAGAAGCGGTAAAAACAACCGCCATTTCAACTGGTGAAGAAAATTGGTCCGATATAGAAACCTTTATAGATTTAATTGCCCACGAAGAAATTGACAGAACCGATTTTTATCTATATGGTGCTGAAAAAGGATTTGAAAAAATAGCAGTATCTAGTAATGGATATTTACCTTTTTATCAGCAAGAACCGTTAAATATAATAAATGGTATCGTACCTAAATCAAACACAGATATCAGACCGGGAAGGAATCGAACAACTACTAAATATATTGTCATCCATAATACGGGATTGGCCTCTCCGGCTGCGACTGCTGCCCTTTTAAACCGCTCAATTAATAATTCTACTCGCGAAGCCTCTTGGCACTTTACCGTCGATGATAAAGAAATATATCAACAATTATATATTGATGAAGTAGGATGGCACGCCGGTGATAAGGAAGGTAATGAATACGGCATAGGTATTGAAATTTGTACTTATCAAGGAATTGACTTTAATACAGCCCTTCGGAAAGCGGCCAAATTAACGGCAAAATTACTTATCGATTACGGTTTGGGATTTAATGCCATAAAGCAGCATTATGATTTCAGCGGAAAAAATTGTCCCCAAGTGATTCGCGAATCTGGGAGATGGGAAGAATTTATAGAACTGGTAAAAATAGAGTATCTAGGACAAACTAAATTTTATAATATTGATTTTAAATGGATATCTAAAAGCCCGAGACAATTAGACCATTATGGCCGGATAATTAACAATGCCGAGAAAGTGTATTATCAAGCGGTAGTTATTTATAAAGGTGAAATGCGCATATTTGATTTAAATTCCCGACTAAAACAATAAAAGCCGCATCGTTTTGCGGCTTTATATTTTAAATGGATAAATTGTTGCATTATTACTTGTCATGATATTAATATATGACAGAAAAGAATAATCATAAAATTTTTATGAAAGGTATTTCGTTGACATCGAAAGGTATTCATGCTAATATAAAAAGCAATTAACAATATTACCGTTCATTTTATAAATTAGTTTATTCTTAATAAACCGAGGTAGAATATGAAAGATTTATTTAAAATATATTTACGGGTATATCAAAAAAAGCATATTGTTTTTTCTATATTTGCTATTTTATTTTTAATTTTTGATGTTTTAATCGCTTTAATTATTCCTTCAATTACTAAAGGGATATTTGACGAAATTAACAGTGAGGGAAATAGATTATCTTATATATACCGAACTGGCGCAATTGTTGTAGGCATAGCTTTAGTTGCGGTTTTGATAACGGTAATGAATAATATTTTTACACAACGAGTGTCAACAAGAATAACTGCAGAATTGCGTAAAGATTTGTTTTCAAAAATACAAGAGTTGTCCTTTTCTAACGTTGATGAAATCACAACGGGAACTCTTATTACTATTGTAAGCAACGATACAGCTCAGATTCAACAAATAATTATGATGAGTTTTAGAGCGATATTACGTAGCCCATTAACATTAATCGGAGCCATTCTTATGGCTTATTTAATCAATCAGCAATTATTTGTTATTATTTTATTAATTGTGCCGATTTTATCGTTGTTCATTATCATTATCATTAAAAAAGCAAGTTCTACCTTTTTAATAATGCAAGAAAGAATTGATGATTTAAATACAAAATTAAATGAGACTGTAAGTGGAGCAAGGGAAATTAAGGCTTTTGTTACTGAAGAGCAAGAAATGGAACGGTTTAACCTTGTTAATGATAATCACAGTAATACTATTATAAAAGCTTATAAAAGAATAGCTAATATTGATCCTCTCATCATTCTTATCAGCAATATAGGGATTGGTGCCGTATTGATTTTTGCCGGTTATTTAGTTTCAATTTTAACCGGAGAGGCCCGAACCGAGATGGTTGGAACCATTGCTGCATATATATCATATTTACAGCAAATCATTATGTCATTAATGATGCTGTCAATGGTTGCCGTTCAATTATCGCGAGGTGCCATCAGTGCGCAAAGAATTCAAAAGGTGTTAAACATAAGACCAAGCATTGAAAATAAAGCAGAACCGATAATCGTTGATAACTTTAAAGGCCGTATTGAATATCGTGATGTTTCATTCGGATATGGATATGGCGATGGCCATAATGAAGCAGTGGGTTTAACGCTTAAAAATATTAGTTTTGTGATTGAGCCTAAATCTACGGTAGGTATTATTGGTTCCACCGGCAGTGGAAAAACCACATTGGTTCAGTTGTTACCGCGGTTGTATGATGTAACATCCGGTACAATTTACCTTGACGGAATTGATATAAGAGATATCGATCTTTCATTTTTACGGCAACAAATCTCTTATGTAACTCAAGAAGCCATAATTTTTTCCGGAACCATTACTGACAATATACGTCAAGGAAAAGAAGATGCCAATCTTGAGGAAATTGAACAAGCAGCTCGTTTTGCGGCAGCTGATGAATTTATTTATAAGACTGAAAAAGAGTTTAATAATGAAGTAACGCAAGGCGGAACAAATTTGTCGGGGGGTCAACGTCAAAGGTTGTCCTTAGCACGCGCTTTAATAAGGGAGCCGAAGATTATTATTTTGGATGACTCCACAAGTGCTGTTGATGCTAAAAGTGAAGCAAAAATAAAAGATAATGTTTATAGTTCAAAAAAACAGACAACAATCATTATTGCACAAAAAATATCATCAATTCGTAATTGTGATAAAATAATAGTGTTAGATAATTCCGGCCGCCTTGATGGATTTGGCACACATAAAGAATTGCTTAAGGAAAGCGAAGTATATCGCGAAATATACAATTCGCAGTTTGGAGGCAACGATGAATAGAGGTCCTGGTCGTGGCGGTCCCCGCGGCAGATTTGCATATTTTGAAATGCCAAAAGAAAAACATATTCAAAAGAAGGTTATTAAAAGAATATGGAGTTATTTAAAACATTACCCATCAAGTATATTTTTTATTACCTTTGCCATATTGTTATATGCATTATTCAGTTTGTCTTTACCGCATATTATTAGAATTGTTATTGACGATTATATTAATGTTGAAAGCGTTAATTTTATAGCAATCGTATTGATTATTGGCTCGGTTATTATAATTACGGTTGCTATGTCTATTGGCTCTTGGTTTCAGAGGGTACTGATGGCGACAGTTGCTACTAAAGTCGCAAAAGATATTCGGCGCGATGCCTTTATCCAATTGCAGCAATTACCGATTAAATATTATGATAAAAATTCTCACGGGAAAATTATGAGTATTCTCACTAATGATATTGAAACAATATTCAATGCGTTAGCGCAGATAGTTCCACAATTTATTTCAGCAATAATTTTGATTATAGGGGCTATTATTTCCATGCTTTATACAAGTTGGCAACTTACTTTAGTTGTTATACTGCTTTTGCCTATCGCTTTATTTTTGATTATATTTATAACAAGCAAAGCGTTTAAATATTTTCGTAATCAACAAATTCAACTGGGTGAGGTTAACGGTATTGTTCAAGAAAATATTATGGGTCTAAAAGTTGTAAAACTTTATAATCAAGAAAAAGCAATGATTGAAAAGTTTAATCAATCAAATACAGAATTAGAGAAGGCTAGTTATCAAGCCGGGGTTTATTCAGGCTTGATGATGCCGATTATTCGTTTGCTTGATAATATTTTATACAGTTTGGTTATCACTGTCGGAGGAATTCTTAAAATTGTCTATCAGGCGGTAACGGTTGGTCAAATCCAAGCGATTACCAATTTTGCTAGAATGTTTGTCCGGCCTATCAGTAATATTGCGCAAATTTATAATTTGCTTCAGGCGGCGATAGCCGGCGGCTATCGAGTATTTAATTTAATTGATGAGAAAAGCGAATATATAAACGATTCTGATTTAGAATTGGAGTCGGTATCGGGCCAAGTTGAATTTTCTCATGTCTACTTTGGTTATGAGCCCAATCAAACAGTATTAAAAGATATTAACTTTAAAGTTGATAGCGGTAATACGATTGCAATTGTCGGTCCTACCGGAAGCGGAAAAACGACGATTATTAATCTTTTAGCCCGATATTATGATATTGAACAGGGTAATATTTTAATCGACGGGAAATCAATATATGATTATTCCAAAAAAAGTTTACGTTTAAAAATAGGCATTGTTTTGCAATCGACATATCTATTTAATGGTTCGGTTTTGGATAATATTAAATACGGTAAACCGGATGCTACATTCAAAGAAGTTGTTGAAGCAGCCAAACTCGCTCAAGTACATGAGATTATTGAACGCTTACCGCACAAATACAATACTCGGGTACAAGAAGGCGGAATAAATTTTTCGCATGGAGAAAGGCAATTAATATCTATTGCCCGAACGATTTTAAGTAATCCCGCAATTTTAGTGTTAGATGAAGCAACTTCTAGTGTTGATACACGGACAGAAGCAAAAATACAAAAAAGTATCGGATTGCTTGTGAAAAACAGAACGAGTTTTATCATCGCTCATCGCCTTAAAACCATCAAAAATGCTGATCATATTTTAGTGATATTAGACGGCAGAATTGTCGAGGCAGGAAATCATCAGGAATTGATGGAAAGACAAGGCGTATATGCTGAGATGTATAATTTGCAGTTTGGCGAAATACAATAAAAAAAAGACCTTCGTACATAAATCGAAGGTCTTTTTCCATTTTATTCGATTACATATATTATGTTACGGGTAAATCCTAGGAATATTGATAAATCGTACTTAATATAAATTTCTTTAATATTAGGATCGTTACAGATTACCTTTGTCCCTTGATCGGTTATTTCATAACCTCTTACCACCAAAAGATGGCCTTTGGTTGTATACCGACCGGTATCGCCTCGAATGCTTAAGGCCACCGGGCCAACGGTCGCCAGATGATATTGTAACTCTTCCCATGAATAAATGCGTTTGACATAACTTTTCTCACCATAAGCTCCCATACCGGCTGTATTATAAACCCAGTTTCCGTAGATATTATTGCCGTAGTCTTTAAAAAGTTTTGCGATTTCTGCATGGGGATATTTGCCACTGAATTGATGGCCTTTATACATCAAAAGCATTGTTGATGATGTTGGGCTACAGATTTGATTACCAATATCGGGAACAATATTTTGATTTAGTTGGGGGACGTTGTAATCAACTTTTTTTGGTAAAGCCGATACATCAACAGGATAATTATAATTTGGCATTTCGAGAGCGGCCGCAACTAATGAAAGAGCAGGCGAATCGTCGTTAATTGTTTGACGCTTAAGAATAACTGTGTATTGAAAGGCATCGGCGGTTTGCTTGTTATTGATTCTTATTTCATCATAATCCATATTGGCAACGCCGCCGGCTTGGTTAGGAATCATCGCATTATTAAGTCCCAGTCCCCAATTGCCATAAGTTAAATAACTGCTCCAGTTTCCGTTAACTCTTACTCGTATTTTTAATTCAACGGTGGCTTTTGGGTTACTAACCGCAGCCCAGGATCCGACAAGAGAGTTAAACGGGTTTGTGCGGTAGATTGAGGATTCATATATACCTTGTGTCGCATGTGGTTTTAATACTATTTTATTATCTTCTTTAATAAGATTAGTGCTGTTGGTTAGGTTAATGTTTTCAGCATAATCGATAAAAAAATGATTACTAATATGTTTTTCGTTTTCACTAAGTTTTTCGGTTGTTACAAAATAATCTTTGCTCATATAGAATTCTCCTGAATATAGTTTTAGGGTTAAGACGATTACATGTTCTTTTTCTGATAAGGTTACGATACCATTTGAATTGATAATGTCAGGATTACTTGATGCCCATCCTCCTATTACCCCATATGCGAATTTGGTAGGAAGATTTACACTAGAATTAACGGTTTCTGGTAAATTAATGCAATCAAAAACCAATTGTATTCTTTCTTCAGGGGGAATGGTTAGAACGGTAATAGGATATGATTTTTCAATAACTGTGTTATTATATAAGAAAACTGCGGATATAGTAATTTTCTGATTGGAATCGTTAAAATGCCAAATTGCTTTTCTTTTGATACTATCAATCGTAATTATATTAGGATCTGATGAAGCCCAATAGATTAATACATTATATAGTGAGTATGGTAAATCAAAATCATTTTTTATACTTTCTGGAATATCAATTTTATCAATAACGAAAGAAATATGTTCTTGATTACTTCGACCCGGAACTTTAATTTCACCCCAAGTTAACCGGTACTCATCGTTACCGGCCTTCACAACAACTTCAAAACCAACATATTGATCGAATTCTTTAAAATTGATTATCCCTTCATCAGTAATTATATTTTCATTGCTGCTATACCATGATAATGTTGCTTTTGTTCCGGTGATTTCGACTTCCTCGGGAAAGTCAAGGTAATCGTTTGCCGCTTCCGGGAGATTAATTTTGCTTTTTAGAATTTCGAGGATTTCAGTTTGATTTAACGGCAGAACTTTAACCGTACCCAGATAACGGGTTGCTCGGTCTTCATTGATTTTCACCATAATCTCAAGACTAATCTCCTGTACTGTTAGTGCTTTGGTTATCGCGCCGTTAGCATTAATAACCGCTTCATTACTGGGAATCCATTCTACTTTAACATCTAATCCGTTAATATGGTAAGTTGATTTAAAATTGAGGTTTTCTGATGTTTGATTGGGCAAGTTTATCTCTTCTACTATTAAGTCGGCAATATGGTCAATATCATAAATTGAAGTGATATTCCGACAGCCGGAGGAAAACAACAAAACAAAAAAGAGAAATAGATAAAAACGCTTATTCATATTGTAAATCTCCTCTCATCGCAGTCTCAAACAATATTTATTATATCATTTTTATTGAAAAATTACAAAACAATTTGTTCTTTTACAAAATATTTAAAAATTTCGAAAATAATGCTTGCAATTAAAAAAATAGTATTGTATAATATATATGCGCCGAGAGGCGTACTTATCCCCTACATATAGCAGTGAGTATTGATTACTCACAACATCCCCTTCCTAAAACCAAGCCAAACCCTGGCTTGGTTTTTCTTTATGAGATAAATCTGAGCTATTTCTTAAAATGTATAGTTCTTAAAAATAAAAAACTATATTGGATATATGCGTTATACCCGTATGTTTAGAATAAATAATTGCATAACGCTTTTTTGAAAAGTATGCTTCTTTCTTATACCCCATATAATGACATATTTTGTTGTATTGTCGATTATAACAAAAACAGATAAAAAAATTCTTGCATTGTAAAAAAAGATATTGTATAATATACATGCGCCGAGAGGCGTACTTATCCCCTACATATAGCAGTGAGTATTGAATACTCACAACATCCCCTTCCTAAGGCCGAGCCTATCATGGCTCGGTTCCTTTTTTTATAATAGACATTTGTCTTGTAAACTGATATAATTATATATATTAAATAATATATCGGGGTGATTATTGTAAAAACGATAATCGATTTATCTCACGATTTAATTAAAGAAAATATAACGAAACAAGATGTCGTTTTGGATCTCACAGTTGGCAACGGTAATGACACTTTATTTTTGGTGAAGATTGCAAAATTTGTATATGGCTTTGATATTCAAACTGCGGCAATTAACCAAGCTAAATTAAAACTTGTTAATTATGATAATTACCGATTAATTAATACCTCACATGAATATTTTTTAGATTATATAAATAAAGATTTTAAAGCGGCGATTTTTAATTTAGGTTATCTTCCCGGTGGTAATAAATTAATCACAACAATGGCGGGGTCGACCTTATTAACCTTAAAATTGGTACTTGAAAATATTAAAGTAACCGGCATTTGTGTATTGGTGGTATACCCTGGACATTATGAGGGAAAGCGGGAAAGCCAGGCTCTACTTAATTATTCAGCAAAATTGGATCAATTGAAATATCAGGTTATAAAATATGAGTTTATTAATCAAATTAACAATCCGCCCTATTTACTAGCGATTAGGAGATTGCAATGAGAACTTTTATCGGAATTAAACTAAATGACTGTTATAATCAAATAATTGAAATGCAACAAGAATTTAAACGCATGGAAATATTCGGGAATTACACATTGCCCGAGAACGTCCATTTGACATTATTGTTTTTAGGTGAATTAAACCAAGAAGAATTTAAAAAAGTAAAATTAACCCTTAATCAAATCGAATATTCCTCTTTTCCTGTTTATATCGATAAAGTGAAAGATTTTAAAGATATGATGATACTGGAAATCAGGCAAAGTACGGAATTAATGCAGTTTCAGGCATTGCTCAATAGGGCTTTAACAAAAGAAAATATATATAATGAACGACGGCCATATTATCCCCATATTACTTTAATCAGAAGATGCAATTATAAAATTAATAAAGAAATTGCCTTGGCAAGTACTGTTAATGAAGCGGTATTGTTTTCTTCCGAACGCATTAATAATCGCTTAAGTTATATTCCTAAACATATAATACAGTTGCGGGGTAATTATGCGTAGACTTGGAAAAACCGCGATGTATGTTAAAGAAATCGGTTTAGGCGGAATCCCTTTGCAAAGATTGGAGCCGGAAGATGTCAAGGCAATTATTAGAGAAATGATTAAGCATCAGGCCAATGTAATTGATACGGCTCGCGGTTATACTGTAAGTGAGGCCCTTATTGGTGAGGCCATCCAAGGCTGTCGGCATCAATTTTATCTTTTTACAAAATCATCGGCTCGCACCTTTGACGAAATGGAGAAAGATATTCAGACCAGTTTAAACAAT
>JALOBF010000030.1 GCA_023228385.1 Bacilli bacterium | reverse complement strand
GGATTATTGGTTTCCTGCTTTTGGTGTTGTTTTTTGGTGTTTGTGCTATTTTCCAAAGCAAAAAACAAATAATTAAAGCACCGAAGCCTTTCTTTAATTGGTTTATTTATCATATGTCAATCTTTATGCGCGGTTTTTTTAATTTAAAAGTCATTATTGAAGGCGAAGAACTGATTCCCGAAAACAACAACTTTTTAATCGTATCGAATCATCAATCGAATCTCGACCCGTTAATGATTATCAGTTCCTTTAAAGGGAAACCGGTAACTTTTATTATGAAAAATAATATTATGAAAGTTCCGATTGTCGGAACTTGGCTCTATACTTCCGGCTTCCTGCCGCTTGATCGCCGTAATAATCGCAAGGCGATTGAAGTTATTGAAGCGAGCGTTGAACGATTGAAATCGGGATTTACGATGTCGGTTTATCCCGAAGGAACAAGAAGCAAAAGTCCGAATATGAATAGATTCCGCAACGGCATTTTTAGAATTGTCGAAAAGGCGAAAGTCGATATGGTTGTGCTGGCCATCGATAATTTTTATAAAGTACGAAAACGATTCCCTTGGTTCCGAACCAAAGTTTTAATCCGTATCTGTGGGATTATCCGTTATGAAGAAGTTAAAGCCTGGCATACCAATGAAATTGGGGAAAGAATAAAAAGCATTATAGAAGAGAATCTGGCAGCGGCAAGAAGCCGATATCAATGGCTTCAATAAATGATATTATCGGAGACTTATGAAAAAGGGGAATCAATCTTTAGCCTGATTAACCAGGTCTGTCCAATATATTTGTCATAACACCAAGAAATAATTATATTGGTAACCTACTAATTGATAAATTATAGGTTACCTCTTTTTATAAAAGTGAGTTTTTTTATTATATAGAATATAAAATCAATTCTAAAACTTTTAATCCGTTGACAGATATTTTTTATTATGTTAATATAGTAGATATCTTAATTCAGTTAAGAAAGTGAGACGACATCAAGGAGCAGAGTATAGATGAAACAGTTATTGAGAGCACTGATTATTCCTAAAGAAATGAACCGATTTAGTTATATGTCGGCATTTGTGTCTTTTGTGATATTTTTCTTGTGCTATGTTTTAATGCAGTTACCAAGCAATTATTCTGTCGGAAAATATTGTTTTTAACAGCAATAATATTGCCGGCTTCTTTTTTAACAACTATTTCTCCGCCGAAAATTTCGGGAAATGCATTTTTATTCCATGGCGCTTTATCTAAATCATACTCATTAATCATTATGCTTTCAGTTTCCGTCTTAGCTGCTATCAGTTCGGAGACTCATATAACCTATTTGAAAAATATATATTAACGTCAATGTGCCGGCAAATAAAAAATTAGAATTAATATTAAACCAACCGGCAATAAATGATATCAGAAGCGAAAAAACCGCCGATATTCCCGCAATATTGTAATACTCTTTAAAAGTTTTATAATAACCTCTTCTTCCCATAAAAATCTTAAGAATAATTACTGCCATCAACGGATATAAAGCCAGATAAAAGAAATTCGGGACAATTTGCTTTACTTTTTCCTGAGTTATCAGATGCTTCATTTACAGTAAAATTGCGATTTGCGGCATTAATCGACCGGTTTTAAAAAAAAACTTTAACGGCAATGCCATTACCATTAAGGGAAACAGTGAAAATATTGTTCTTGGTAACATTATTTTGGATGGCCAGGCCGATAAATACAGCGTCGGAGAAGGGATTTTGGTTGAGAATAAAGTACATAATGTTACTTTATCCAATGTTGCAGTTAACAATATTGCCAATAACGGAATCCTGTTTTCAGGTAAAGATTGTGTTAATAACAAAGTTGTTGGCTGCAAAGTAACAAATATCATCGGCGGCGCCGGAATCGCATTCTATAATACGGCCGGAACCGCATCCGTTGAAAATAATTTTGTCTATCGAACAAGACACCATTGTATAATTGTGTCAAGAGGCGGAAGTAATTATATTATTAAAAACAATACGGTTTATCAATCCGGATATTATATTGTTCCCGGTTCCGATGATTTTGCACACGGTATCGCTCTAGACGGCGGCGGTGTTGTTCGGGGCGGTAATCATTTGGTTGCATCAAACACCGTTATCAATTCCGGGCTTGCTGGAATTGAAGTTGCGGATTTTCAGGATAATGTTGTTATTGAGTTAAATTTCATTGACGGTACTGGAACATATAAAGAACAGGATGATTATGGAATATATTTCGGTGGCGGTTTAACCCCAAGTGTCAACTGTATTATTCGAGACAATATTATAAAAAACACAAATGGATACGGTATTCGGACTGATGCTCCTTTAAATTATAATGGAAGAACAGAAAATGTACAAATTGTAAATAATTATATTGAAAATGCAGGCACTGACGGAATCAGAATCGGCAAAGTGTTAAATTCAGTGATTGTCGGAAATGTTATAATGAATGTAAGTTCCAAAAAGAACGGTCATTCCGGCATTCTAGCTAATTATGCTAACGATACAATGATTAAAGACAACACAATTGACGATGATAGGAATGAAGTAAGAACTGAGTATAACATTTATATTATCAATTGTAATAATGTTGTTCAAGAAAACAATCGCTTGGACCGTCGCGAAAAGAGTAAGTTAAAAAAAATGAGGTGAAATCCAAAAGGAAATCGCCTCTTATTTTATTATTTAATATAAAAAACCGTTATTGATTATAATAATGTCTTATCTATTATTGTACACTACGGGAAATATTTTTATTATTTCGGAACAACATTGTATTTTATGATTTTGATTTCTCCTCGCATAATATGAAAATAATTAAGCGAAGAGTTTTTTAGCGGAAAGCGAAAATCGAAATTCGGATCGAGATAAGCAATAACGCTTTTAATAACCTGAGCATGGCTGCAAACCAATATTTTTTCCGCCTTATAATCTTTTTCCAGGGCAATTAATCCTGATAGGATACGTTTTTGCAGGTCTTCGAATTTTTCTAAGCCGGGGGCCTTTTCTTGGAATATTTTATTGTAAGTTTGTTCGGTTAAAACCTTTCCTTCCAAAGAACCGAAGATCCGTTCGTGAAATTGTTCTTTGATAATTATTGAATTATTATAACCAATGGCCCGGGCAATTATTTCTCCGGTTTCTACCGCCCGCTGCAGCGGACTTGAGACAATTAAATCCCAGTTACGCTCATGGGCACTAAGATAATCAGCAACCTTTAGGGCCTGACGGCGCCCGGTATCGTTTAAGGGATTGTCGGTTAAACCCTGAATGAGGTGAGATTTATTCCAATCGGTCTCACCGTGTCTGATCATGCAAACAATCATTTTTATCATCCTCCCAGAATAATAATAAATAAGAATGGGGTTATAATCAAATCTATAATGATAAACATCCATTTTTTTTAAAAAACTTTTAAATATCCGTTGACTTTAATTCTTTTATTTGATATTATATAATTAAGATATCTCCGAATCTGACAAAAGAGTGGGGAACCCAATTATTGGGGTGAATCTTGTTAATCAAGAGGGGCAACTTGGGTGTCCTAACCCGTCAGCTAACCCCATAGGAGTACTCCAAGCGTATAACGGTTTTTAGGCTGGTTATGCGTTTTTTTATTTTCTAACCGGATGGTTAAAGAATAGGGCAGTATGGTATTTCTGTTGATTATAAATTAAGATATGTTATTTTTGGAGGCGTAAAATGGCATATACTCCGTTAAAAAGTATCGAAATGCTTGACACCAAAGGACAATTAATTAAAAGATTGGTTTTGCATTTATTTGTTTTATTTATCGGTTGTCCGATGTATGTTTTTATCAGTATTATTTGTTTTAAATATTTCTTGATAAATTATCTTTGGAAGTTTTTTCTTTTCGGATTGGCTTTTGTGATTATTTTAATTTTAACCGTAATAATGGTGGTTGTGGAAATGAAGGAAGTAATAAGAAGACTGAAAGCAAAAGATTATTTAAAAATAAACTAACTAATTATAATAAGTTTTTGCTGAAATAGGGCTACCGGCTCGGTTGATTTACTTTTTTAATAATCGTTAATTATCAGTTGACTTTGGATACTTTATTTGTTATTATATAAGTGAGATATCTCCGAATCCGATAAAAGAGTGGGGAACCCAATCATTGGGGTGAATCTTGTTAATCAAGAGGGGCAACTTGGGTGTCCTAACCCGTCAGCTAACCCCATAGGAGTACACCAAGCGTATAACGGTTTTTAGGCTGGTTATGCGCTTTTATTATTTTCCATCGTAATTAAAAACCAAAATGAGTGATTTTTTCGGTTTATAGTTTTGTTTATTGTATTGTCCCTACGATTAGTAATGATTAAAAAATTAGAAAACAACCGTATTTAACGTCTTGGGGGCAATCTAGGTAAAAATATTATAGCATAAATCCCCTTTTTATGGTATAATAAACCTTACAACAGTGAGGTGATAACGTTTGCGCACGGTTGATTTAATAATTAAGAAAAAAAATGGCGGTGAATTGACCGCCGATGAAATTCGCTTTTTGATTTCCGGATATGTTAATAATGAAATTCCCGATTATCAAATGAGCAGTTTATTGATGGCGATTTGTTTTCGCGGTTTAAATCCGATCGAGCAGTTTTATTTAACCGAAGCGATGATGGATTCCGGTGAGAAAATTGATCTTTCCATGATTTCCGGAATTTGCGTGGATAAACATTCAACCGGCGGAGTCGGCGATAAAACGACTTTATCAATTGCGCCGATTTTAGCTGCCTGCGGTTTGAAACTGGCGAAAATGAGCGGTCGGGGATTGGGGCACACCGGTGGAACGTTGGATAAGTTGGAGTCGATACCGGGATTTAGAATTGATTTATCGAATGAAGAATTTCTTCGTCAGATTCAAGATATTTCTCTTGCCGTTGTTGGTCAAACGGCGAAAGTCGCCGTTGCCGATAAAAAGCTATATGCTTTACGCGATGTAACCGGCACCATTGATGCGATTGGCTTAATCGCTTCATCAATAATGTCAAAGAAGTTGGCAAGCGGTGCGGATTATATCTTACTCGATGTCAAGGTTGGCTCCGGAGCATTTATGAAAGATCTGGCTTCAGCGCGAATTTTAGCCAAATCCATGGTTGAAATTGGCCATCGTTTCGGAAAAAAGACAGTGGCGATTCTTACCAACATGAATCAGCCATTGGGTGAGGCGGTCGGCAATAGCCTCGAGGTTATCGAAGCGCTTGAGATGCTTAAGGGGCGCGGTCCCGCCGACTTTAAGGCTTTGTGTTATGCTCTTGCGAGTGAGCTCTTAATAATGACTGATATTGTCCCGAGTTATGATAAAGCCCAACGGTTGATTGATCAAGTAATTGCCGACGGTGCGGCTCTTGAGAGGTTCCGGGAAATGGTTCGATATCAAGCCGGCAATCCGGATGTCGTTTTTGATTATTCTTTATTTCCCCAAACTAAATATCAAATTGAAGTTATAAGCGAGGTTTGCGGTTATGTGGCTGCGGTTGATGCTTTGGCAATTGGTCAGGCGGCAATGCAACTGGGAGCCGGTCGTAAAACCAAAGATGATTGCATTGATTCGGCGGTCGGAATAAAAGTCAAAGCCAAAGTCGGCTGTAATCTGCAGCGCGGCGACGCTTTGGCGGTCATTTATACTAACGGAATAAATGATCCTGACCTTATCGAAGAAGTGCAAAGAGCATTTACAATTATTCAAGAAAAAGTAGAATCCGAAAAAATAGTTATAGAAACAGTATATTGATAAACGGAGTGAGGAGATATGTCCCGAATATTTAAAGAACTTGGTTGGTTCTTTAGAAAAGAGTGGTACAAATTTCTTTTGGTCTTGATTTTTACCCTTATCTTAACTTATGCCGTAACTTTACCGCCTAATTATATCGGTAATATTATTGACCGAATTGTCCAGAAAGACCTAACAAAACAGACTGCCGTTAAATTATGTATTTCCATGGCAGCAGCCAGCATTATTATTTATGTTACCGGCTTGATTAAAGAGCGGTGTGCGGGTAAACTATATCACGAATTATATTATCAGCTGAAAAAAAGATTTATTATCAACATATTTAAACAAGACGGCGATTTTTTTGAAGATTATCATCCCGGTGATTTAATGAACCGAGCTACGGGCGACACATGGATGATTTCTCATGTATCGACTTATCTCTTGTTTAATTTCATTGATACAATAATGATGCTTATTATTTCTTTTATTTTAATGGTTAGGCTTAATTTATCGCTGACTTTGTTTTCGATTATTCCTCTCCCTTTAATTACGGCATTGGTTATGTATTTAAGACCGAAAATTGTCGACAATTGGAAACAAGTTCGCGTTAAGGTATCGCATTTAAATAATATTGCGATGGAAAGCGTTAACCATGTAAAATTGGTAAGAGGATTTGTGAAAGAGAAGGATGATGAAGCGAAGTTGAGCGCCAATGCTACCGATGTGTTTTATACCGAGCGCAAAGCGGTCTCGATGCAGGCTTTGTTTATTCCTTCTTTCCGGATGATTACCTTAATCAGTCAGGGAATTGCCCTCGGTTACGGCGCTTATCTGATTACTCATCAGCTTGATTTTACGGTCGGCAATCTTATTACCTTTAATCTCTATTTACATATGTTTGCAAACCCGTTATTTAGATTGGGCAATCAAATCACTCGGTTTGCCCAAAGCCATGTTTCCTTTGATCGCTTAAATGAAGTTATGGATAACGAGCCGACGATTATCGATAAACCAAAAGCGATTGAACTCGACGGCGTTGAAACGATCGAATTTCGAAATCTTTCTTTCCGTTACCCCGATGATAAAAACTATACGATTGAAGATATTAATTTGATGCTGCGGCGCGGGGAAACTTTGGGGATTGTCGGAAAAACCGGGAGCGGTAAAACCACATTGGTAAAACAGTTGCTCCGTTCTTATCCCATTACGGCCGGCAGTATTTACATTAATAATCAGATTATCAGTGATTATAAAAAGGAAAGTATTCGTCGCAATATCGCTTATGTTCCTCAAGAACATTCTTTGTTTTCACGAACCGTGCTTGAGAACTTAATGTTGGGTAAAAGCGATAAAACCGCTCTTTCGCTAGATGAGGCTATTCGTTTGGCTGATTTTGAAAAAGATTTACCGTTTTTAGAAAATGGACTGGAGACTATTGTCGGCGAAGCCGGAGTAACTTTGTCCGGCGGGCAAAAACAACGGTTGTCCATTGCCCGGGCCTTTCTTAAAAATGCCGATATCCTGATTTTTGATGATTCATTATCGGCAGTTGACGGGATGACTGAAAAAAACATTATTGAAAACTTAAAAGAATATCGTAAAGACCGAACCAATATTATTTGTTCGCATCGATTATCGGTTATTGAAAACAGCGATAAAATAATTGTGCTTGATCGGGGAAAAATAGTGGAACAAGGGACGCATCAGGAACTGATGAATAATCGCAAGTGGTATTATGAACAGTACCTTATGCAACAAATGGAGGTAGAAGATGAAACATAAGAAACCGTCTTATCTTTCTACCGGAAAAATCTTTTTACGGGTTTTTAAATATGCTCTTAAGAGTAAATTGTTGCTGATTGTTTCGCTTTTGTTTTTATTTATTTTTTCTGTTCTAGAAATTGCTCAGCCGCTGATTATTAAACGGGTTATTGACGATGAATTGGCGGGAGTTACCACGGTTTGGGTTGAAGTGGAAACCAAAACGGATAAAACGGTATTTTATGACGGTAAACTCTATGTAAAAGATGACGGTACGGTTGAAGGATCTAAGTATACAATCCGTTATTATAAAGACGGTTATTTATGGCTCTTTGGTGAGATTTCCGATAAAGACAATATTTTAGAGATTGCGGAAAAGGCGGTTATTGAAAAGAGTAATAAAGAAACTTATGAAGTTGATTATCATAAGCTTTCAAAAGATGATATGCTTTTATTTTTTACGCCGTCGGTCCGACCGATTCGTTTAATGATTATTCTTTATGCCGCTGTTTCAATTATAATTTTACTGGCACGATATATTCAACGAATCGCATTTACGACTTCGGCCTTACGTTTATCGCTTGATATGCGTAAACATATGTTCCAAAAGCTTAATCGGTTACCGATTGCTTATTTTTCCACGGAGCCTTCCGGTAAAATCGTTTCCAAAACCGTATATGATACCGAAGGAGTCAGAGGCTTGTATGAAGTGGTATTTTCGATTGCCAGCGCTTGTGTATCTTTGGTAATGATTTATGTGGGTTTCTTTTATCTTGACTGGAAATTGGCTTTGTTGACTTTTGTGGCTTTTCCTTTAATTTACCTTTGGATGAGTGTTTATCGCAGGATTGTTAATGCCTATAATCACAGTATCAGAGAAATGAATTCACGGATTAACGGTAAATTAGCTGAGTTTGTTAATGGAGTCGGTATTATCCAAATCTTTAATAAAGAAGAACAGATGACTGATGAATATGATCAGCTTTTAGTTGAAAACTATGATACTAAATTAAAACATTTACGGATTAATACTTTGTTCGGATATCAAATGTTGAATTTAATTTATCGTTTGATTATTGTTTTAATTTTGGTTTATTTCGGTATGCAATATTTTTCCGCAGAAATAGTTGTTGTCGGAACGACTATATTTGTCTATATTGAATACTTAGGAAAATTGATGGGGCCGATTTCCGATATCTTCAGCAATTTAAATTCGCTTGAGGATTCGCTCGTTTCCGCATCACGCGTATTTGAATTTTTAGATAAAGAGGAAGACACCGGTCTCGGGCCGGTGACGGGTGTTAAATTCAAAGGCGATATTGATTTTCGCAATATTAGATTTCGCTACGATGAGCATTATGTTTTAAACGATGTTTCGATAAAAATTAAAGCCGGGCAATTTATCGGATTGGTCGGCGCCACCGGATCGGGAAAAAGTACTTTAATGAATTTGCTTGAACGTTTTTATGATATTGAAGAAGGCAGTATTTATATTGACGGTGTTGATTATACCGAGTATTCAAAACAAGATATTCGCAGCAATATTGGAATCATATTGCAAGATCCGGCGATTTTTGAAGGAACAATTAAAAGTAATATTACTTTGGGACTCGACATTCCCGATGAGGTTGTCATTGAAACATTAAGAATTATCGGTGCCGATAAATTCATAAGCGATTATCGTGAAGGAATTCATACCAAAGTTTCTTATATGGGTGATAATTTATCGACCGGCGAAAAACAATTAGTTGCGTTTGCGCGAATTCTGCTCCGTAATCCGTCGGTTATTATTCTCGATGAAGCGACCGCTAATATTGACAGCGAAACCGAAATGCTGATACAAAAAGCATTTACGGTTCTTTCGCAAAGCCGAACGACGATTGTTATTGCCCATCGTCTTTCGACCATTAAAAATGCCGATGTTATCTATGTTATGGATGAAGGTCGAATTACCGAATCCGGTAATCATCATGAACTATATCAAAATGAAGATGGTATTTATCGGGCGATGTATGACGCATTGAATTAGGAGGGATATATGACATTATTATTAGAACAAATACTAAGAGTTATTGCTGCCGCCATCGTCGGCGCGGCAATCGGCTATGAAAGAGAAATCAAAAACAAACCGGCCGGCTTTTTTACATTTACCTTGGTATGTATCGGCAGTTGTTTAATCGCTATTCTTCAGCAAAACATTGTTAATGAAGCTCTTAGAATGGCGGAATACTATGCCGAAAATAGCCCGTCTGTTATTAATGCTATTACTGCTGACCAAGGACGAATTATTGCAGCAGTTGTAAGCGGAATCGGCTTTCTCGGAGCCGGTGCGATTATTCATAATCGTTTTCAGGTGAGAGGAGTAACGACGGCGGCTATGTTATGGTTAGTATCCGGGGTTGGTCTTTTAATCGGAACCGGCGGCTTAAACAATTATGTAATTGCCGGGGTTACTGTTGTAATCATTCTTCCCATTACGATGCTTTCCCGCCGTTTAGGCGAAAAACTAACCAAAACCAAGAAAGTTCAAAGAATTATGATTGTTTTTGAAGAGCAGTATGAAAAGCAACTCTTTGATAATCTTGCCTCACAAGGCGTAATCGTCAGAAAAAGTTTCTTAGTCAATAAATCGATTCAACAAAACAAACAGTTAAAAGAATCAATTATTTATTTCAGTTTACCAAAAACGAGAAACTTCTCGGATGTAATGGATCAGGTGTCCAAACTTGAATATGTATATGAGATCCAAGAAGCATAAAACGACAGAGTAATTCTGTCGTTTTTTAATAAAAAACTGAGAAATCAGCTTAGATGTTTTCATGATTGGTGCGGCTAGTGAAACTCGAATTCACACATCCGTAAGGACACTACCCCCTCAAAGTAGCGCGTCTACCTATTCCGCCATAGCCGCATATTTATGGTGCCACTGGCCGGATTCGAACCGGCACGCTTTGTGGGCGCTTGATTTTGAGTCAAGTTTGTCTACCTGTTTCAACACAGTGGCATACTATAATATTATACAATAATTCATCTTAAATTTCAAGATTTTTTTGATGAAATAATCATAATATATTAACAGATTTTTTTATTATATCATTATGTAAATTGATATTATAAATAAAATATATATAATTTTAACGTAAGCGTCAAATATACGACGTATGTATAAAAAAACTAATCATGTTAAAATGGTATGATTAGTTCGGATTTTTATGGTTTTGTTTTTAATGTTGGGGTAATTCTTTACTATAAGGAAGTAATTTACTTAAGGATTGTTCATCTTTATTTATATTTGGAAGCATATCAAATAAATATGTTAGATATTCCTCAACTTTGATGTCATTCGCATAACTGGTTTCAATAATACTATACAGTATACTTGATGTTTCGGCTCCATTTTCGGTGAAACAGAATAAAAAGTTCTTCCTTCCAATTACAAATGATTTCATCATTCTCTCGGCGCGATTATTATCTATCTCTAATCTTCCATCTTCTAGATAATTCTTTAAATATGGGAAGTTAGCATTTCGTAATATGATAACTAATGGAGTAAGCGTTTGCATATAATTATACTTTTTTTGCCTTCATTAGAAAACTTATAAAACAGTATGCCTATTAACAATTAGATAGAGCATAAATTATGAATCCGGATTAAAAAAGTATAAAAATTTAAAACTATAGTAAATCACAAAAAAAGCAAAACCGAATGTAAGGGCCAATGCAGAACTTAAAATCCTAATTGTGCCCTTTTTACATTTTATGAATTGCAAAATTCGGGTATACAATAATTCATCTAAAATTGTGAAATTACTTTAAATTATTTTTTCAATTATTGTCATAAAAAAAATGTAAACTTTTGAAAAATTATGATATAATTATTATAATGAATATATTTATTACTTAAAGAGAGGAATGAAAAAAATGAATGCTAAGCCGATTGTAAAGTGGGCTGGTGGAAAAAGACAATTAATAGATAAATTAATTAAACATATACCTAATAATTACAATCGATATTTTGAACCATTTGTCGGAGGTGGTGCTTTATTATTTGAGTTATTGCCTAACTATGCAGTCATTAATGATATTAATAAAGAGTTATTAACAATATACAGATGTCTAGCCAATAAAAAATATTTTAAATCAATGATTGAAGAATTAAATTTTCATGAAGGGCATCATTCAGAAGAATATTATTACCAAGTTCGAGAAGAAGATCGCAAACCCGATTTTCTTATAACCCCGATTTGGCAAAGAGCAGCAAGAGTTATTTATTTAAATAAAAGTTGTTTTAACGGATTGTATCGGGTAAATAGCAAAGGATATTTTAATGTGCCTTCTGGGAAAAAATCTAAAGTTAATACATATGATTTTGATAATATATCCAAATTACATCGTTATTTTATTACAGCGGATGTAACTATCTTAGAAGGAGATTTTACAGATGCGGTAGAAAATGCTGCTAAAGGAGATTTTGTCTATTTTGACCCTCCGTATGATTCTTTTGATGATAAAGATTCATTTACTGCTTATTCAAAACACGATTTTACAAAGCAAGATCAAATCCGTTTATATAATACATATAAGAAATTGTCAGATAAAGGCATTCATGTTATGTTAAGCAATCATAATACTCAATTTATTAATGAATTATATAAAGACTATAATATACAAATTGTAAAAGCAAAAAGAATGATAAACTCCGATTCAAAGGGACGAGGAAATGTAGAAGAAACTATAATAACAAATTACTAGGAGGAATATAGTGATATCTCAGAACAATATTTATTTTAAAAATAATGACTTTTCCCTTTACAAAGGAGATTCATTTGTTTTACTTGAAGAAATAGAAAATAAAACTATTGATATGATTTTTGCTGATCCGCCTTATTTTTTATCAGGTGATGGTATTACATGCCACTCCGGTATGATGGTATCCGTAAAAAAGGCGGAATGGGATGAAGAAATCGATGTAAGTGAGAAGATAGAATATAATCGGCGTTGGATTAGATTATGCAGAAATTTACTTACCGAAGAGGGAACTATTTGGATTAGCGGCACTTTTCATAATATTTATACTATCGGCGTGGCCTTGGAGTTTGAAGGGTTTACTATCATTAACAATATTATATGGAAAAAATTAAATCCTCCGCCTAATATATCTTGCCGAGCATTTACTCACTCCACAGAAACGGTGCTTTGGGCTAAAAAAAACAATTCTAAACATTATTTTAACTATGAATTAATGAAGAAAATAAATCGAAATAAACAAATGAAAGATGTATGGGAATTTTCTTTAACTAAACCTTCAGAAAAAAAAGAGGGAAAACATCCGACACAAAAACCGTTGGATTTATTACAAAGAGTAATCTTGGCTTCTACAGAAGAAGGTGATTTAGTATTAGATCCTTTTAACGGTAGTGGAACTACCGGAATAGCATGTGCTATGCTCAATAGAAAATATATCGGTATTGATAATATTGAGAAATATCTTGAAATTTCAAAAAAAAGAT
>JALOBF010000029.1 GCA_023228385.1 Bacilli bacterium | reverse complement strand
ATCAACAAATACAAAAAGCATTTGGTGTATCATTTGATTATGCCACCGCAACCCGAGAAAGCTTTAATAAATATTTGAAATCCATTTGATTTAATATAGAAAGAGTTAAAAAGCAAAAATAAAAACCCATATTATAATATTTTTTAAAAATGCTAATATTATATATGGGCATTTCATAGCACTACAACTGTAAAACTCAGGTTATGGTATTTGTAACTTTTAATGATATTCTTGGTTTATTTAAGTAATATATAAAGTAATCTAAGCCAAATTATTTTGTAATATAGTATAATATTATTGTAAGGAGAAAGCAGCAATGAAGATAAGAGGATTTAAAAATACTAATATATATTTTGAAGGACAAGGAATTGTAAAAGCCGGATTTACAATTAAGGATAATAGAATACACGATATAAATTTTGATGATAGCGACTTACTGGAACTAGATGATAAATATATAATTGTGCCCGGCTTTATTGACAAACATATTCACGGAGCCAATCAATCTGATTCGATGTATCCGACATTTGAGCACCTTTTAAATATATCTAAGTCTATTGCTCAAGAAGGCGTTACTGCTTATTTACCAACGACAATGACACAAACCATAGAAAATATCGTTATTGCTTTGGAAAATATCAAGGAATATATTGCAAAGAATGTTGAGGAAGGTGCTGAAGTATTAGGAGCACATCTTGAAGGTCCCTTTGTTAGCAAAAAATATAAGGGTTCTCAACAAGAAAAATATATTCTTCCTTGCGATATTGAGACAATGAAATATTTTCAGGAGAAAAGCGGAAATAGTATTCGACAGGTTACATTTGCTTATGAAGAAAACGGTCAAAAATTTAGTGAGTACTTATCGCGCCAGGGCATTGTTGCCAGCATCGGTCATAGTGATGCTAAATTTGATGAAGTTTTGGAATCAGTAAAATATGGTGTGACTTCGGTTACTCATGTTTATAACGCGATGCGGGGATTGCATCATCGGGAAGCCGGCACTTTAGGGGGTAGTTTTTTGGCCGATGAAATCTATTGTGAATTGATTGCCGATTTAGTACATGTGTCACCGGCAGCCATAAAGGTTTTATATAAAATGAAGGGCAAGGATAAAATTGTCTTAATTACTGATGCTTTAGAATCCAAACACTTACCGGATGGTGTATATCAATTAGGAGGACAAAAGGTTTATGTAAAAGGCGACGAAGCCCGTCTTGAATCGGGTGTATTAGCCGGAAGTAATCTTTCGATGAATCGTGCCATTAAAAACTTTATTGATGTTACGGGTGTATCTTTAACCGATGCGATTGATATGGCAACGATTAACCCTGCATATGTTCTGAATATTGATAAACGTAAAGGTTCAATCAAGGTTGGAAAAGATGCCGATTTTGTGGTAATTGACCGGGAATTAAATGTTTATTTGACTGTTCGCGGTGGGAAAGTAATATATAAACAATATAGATAAATAAAAATGAACCTTAAACGGCAGTGTTATCAAGTTAAAAAGTTCGATTTACCGGTTTAAAAGTAAGCGTGTAAAATAAGACGTATGGTAAAATAAAGGATATCACTATACAATAAAGTATAAAATGATATCCTTTTTGTTTATTATAGCTTTATTTTTAATTCCTGTGGCAGTTTATCACTGTATGGAAGTAGTTCTGAAACTTCTGCGATGTTTTTAACATTAATTAGTGGTAATGTTTTGAAAATATACGTTAAGTATTGTTCAACCTTTAAATGATTAGCATAAGCTGTTTCAACAATACTATAAAGTAAAGCTGATGCTTCAGCTCCACTTTCAGTAAAACAAAATAGAAAGTTCTTTCTACCGATAACAAATGATTTCATCATTCGTTCAGCTCTATTATTATCTATTTCAAGTCTTCCATCTTTCAAATAATTCTTTAACTCTGGTAAGGCATTTAATGAATAATTAATGGCTTTGGTTATTGCCAGTTGATTATAGATTTTATATGGATTGTTATTTAACCATGTTTCATATTCAATTATTATTGGTAAACTCATTTTTTGTCTTAATTCAAATATTTTATCTGGAGTTAAATTATTTTTTTTGGCAAGGTGTTCGATACTATATAAACGATCAATATACTTTTTTCCTTCAAGAGCTAATTTATGAAAATCACTGTCTTTATCACTAGCTTTTATTATCTCCATATATTTTCTTCTGGCATGGGCAAAGCAACCAACATTGATAGCTTCCGGTACTCTTTTATATGCATCATAACCATCTGAATGAACATAGCCTTTAAACCCATTCAGTATTTTAATTGCATTTTCATATTTTCTATTTCTTTCATAAATATAAACATATGCTTCTTTATCATATTTTGATGATGCAAGCCCCCAAATATATGTATTATTTGCTTCGTTGGTTATTACTTGTAATGGTGTTTCATCCATATGACAAATATCACTATTTATAATATTTTTATAAAGTAAAACATAAATTGGTTTTAATACAAAAGCAGCTTTAATAATCCAATTACTAAAGTTCTTTCTGGTCACTTCAAGACCCATATTATTAAATACTTTTTCTTGTCTATATAGAGGCACATGCTTTAAATATTTTTCAACAATAACATTGCTTACAAAAGAATCTTCTACCATTAATTTCGGAAAGGAGGTTATTCTTTTTGAATGAACTATCAAAGCTTTATCATCTTTAGAACAATAATTACATTTGTATGAGTATTCTTTATGGACATGTAATTCAAGTTTAGCGGGAACAAAGTTATAAGTTCTGACTTCTTTATGACCCATTTCTTTTAATTCCTGATTACATTTAGGGCAAAGAAGATCATCACCTTCTAGTCTATGATCAATTTCAATAGTAACTATATTTTCATTTTTTAAATTGGTTTTATTTTGTCGCTTTTTTCTTTTGTAGGTAATTACCTCATATTCATCTTTAGCGCTTTGTTCTTTATCAGCAATCGTTTCGGCTTCATTAAAAATATCACTATTATCAAAAAGTGATATTTGGATATATGGACTAATAGTTTTTTCAGTCTTCTTGGCATATTTTCTTGCTTTTTCAATCGACAGTTTTTCAAGAAGAATAATATTTTGAATCTGTAAATCTTCTTTTTCTAAAGCCAATCCTTTAACAAACTTTTCTTGATCTACTGCTGTTTTTAATGTTTTATATTCCTTTAATTCTGCTTCAACTTTTGATACAAATTGTTCCATAATGCACCCCATACTATATATATATTTTACCATAAATCACCCTAAAAGTACAGGATTATATGGCTATAAAACAGACCCAAAATCACCATTTTTGAATATAACTTTCAAGTCTCAAGCCATCAATTAGCCCTTTAACCTGACTCTTTGTAATCTCGATTCCAACCATTGAAAGGGGCCATTTAATCGTTATTTGTTCAACTCTTTTGTAATATAACCAAAACGATCCTGCCTCATAATGGAGGATTTTTATCTTGTTTTTAAACTTATTACAAAAAAGAAATAGGGTGTTATCAAAAGGATTAAGCTTAAGTTTACCATTCACAATTGAAGCATAACCATCAATACCTTTTCGTAAATCGGTATAGCCACAGGCAACATATATATGTTTAACATTATTTAAATCAATCATATCTTTTTCACAGTCCTAATTACTTTTAATAATAATTCTTCATCAAAAGAATCTTTAATAACAATTTTCATTTTATTAATGGTTATTTCTATTGATGAAGTCAATAAATCATGATCATTACTAGGATTATCAACTGCTTCAACAAAGCCACTAAATCCTGTGCTATATTTCCTATACCAATAACCTAAGGAATAAGCCTTTAGGTTTTTTTGTTTCGCATATTCCTTTTGTGATAAACCAGAAGAAATAAAATCAGTAATTACCTCAGTCCAATATTCATTTAACTTACTTCTTTGTTCGTTCATTATAATCACCTCACAAATAAGTATATAAAAATAAGACATCTTTTTCAAGACGTCTTATTTTACACGCTTACGTTTAAAAGCAAGATTAAATTCTTGCTTTTTTTGATATTTAGACAGCAAAAAAAGTAGTTATTATTAAACTACCATAATTAGAGCGAATTTTAAAGCGTATTCGTTTAGTCACTTATAGAATTTAAGGCCTTGTAACGAGATACCTTGATGATAATGTTCAATTTATTTTTTATAACATTGAAATCAAACCCAAAAATATCTAAGGACCTATTTATTGCTTAATAAGTTTACAATTTTTCCGGAAATAATATCTATTGCTACTTCGTTTTCTCCGCCTTCAGGGATAATCAAATCGGCATACTGCATTGTAGGTTCAACAAAACGTAAATGCATGGGCCTTACGGTATTAAGATACTGTTCGACTACCATTTCCACATCTCTTCCTCGTTCATAAATATCACGTCTGAGACGTCGTATAAATCGAATGTCATCAGGAGTATGAACATACAGTTTAATATCGAATAAATTACGCAAATCAGGAATTGCAAAAAGCATGATACCTTCAACAATAATAACATTAGCGGGGTTGATAGTTTCTTTTTCTTTTTTACGATTGTGTTCAACGAAATCATAAATGGGTTTTTCAACGGATAAACCCAATTTTAATTGATTAAGGTGGTTGGCTAATAAGTCGATGTCGTATGAAGACGGATGATCATAGTTTACGGTTTTTCTTTCAGAAAATGAAAGGTGCGATAGGTCACGATAATAGTCATCCATTCTGATTAGTGCAACTGAGCCGAATTTTTCAGAAATTTTCAATATTTTTAATGAAAGAGTGGTTTTACCACTGGCAGTTCCGCCAGCTATTCCAATTATTGTTGTTTTCATAACTATATTATATAATTCGGTTAATAAAAAATCAATAAAAACTAGAGTCTATTGTGTTTATATGTTATAATATACATAAATATTCGCCCTCTATGGTTAAGGAATTCCCCATTATTAGAAATAATAATTGGTGAGTCATTAATATAATAATAAAATTCCATAGACGGCAGAGTTAAGCTGAAGGCTCCTATCTGAATTGTTTTGCTATGGGTTCTTGCTAATAATGAAGCATTAATATATAAAAGAGGAGAGATAGAACAATGATTAAACTGGTTAATATTTTCCGGAAAGCAATGATTATAGTTTTAACTGTATTTGTTTTAGCTACGGTTATTCCAACGAATACAAAAGGCTTTGAGACGAAATCAAAAAAGCGGATGTTTGAATTTCGCGGTGCTTGGGTTGCGACAGTGTCTAACATTGATATTGGAAAACAGTATGGCTCAACTGAATCAGCAATTGAAATTTATAAACAACAGTTTTTAAATCTTTTAAATGTTTTTGAAGAGTACAATTTAAATGTCGTGATATTTCAAGTTCGGCCGTTAAATGATGCGTTTTATAAGTCTTCAATCAATCCGTGGAGTCGGTTTTTAATTGGAACTGAAGGAGTTGATCCCGGTTGGGATCCGATGGAATGGATGATTGAAGAAGTCCATAAAAGAAACATGGAATTCCATGCCTGGATGAATCCTTATCGAACATCGCTTGATGTAGTACCTAAGACAGGCGATTATGAAAATGAAAAAATTGCATATTTATCAACTCTAGACGATAAAAATTTCGCAAAGCAAAATCCGAATTTATTAGTGAGAGGCGTTCATGATAAAAATTTATCTACGGCCCGATTATTACTTAATCCGGCTCGGGAAGAAGTGCGGCAACATATTTACAATACAATATCTGAAGTAGTTAGGAATTACGATGTAGATGCTGTTCATTTTGATGATTATTTTTATAACGGCGTTGATCATAGTGAGGATGCTATAGATTATAATTCTTATAAGCAAAGCGGCGGTACTTTTTCTAAGAACGATTGGCGGCGGGAACAGGTAAACATACTAATTAAAGGCATTCATAATTTAATGAAAAAACTAAATACAAATCTCGGTAAAAATGTTGAGTTTGGCATTAGTCCAGCCGGTGTTTGGGCCCCATCTACGGAGTGCCCCGCTCCTTATGGGCAACCCGGGGGTATGGCGGGTATTGTCTGTTACAGTTATAGTTCTTATGTTGATTTGTTTGCCGATACAAGAAAATGGGTAAATGAAGAGTGGATTGATTATATTCTTCCTCAAAATTATGGTTCTTTTTATCGGCCGAATCATAAGGCTATTACTTCTTGGTGGGCAAATGAAGTAAAGGATAAGAATGTGAAACTTTATATCGGACTAGCGCCTTATCAATATAACTCATTTAATGACGGATGGGATATTCCCGATATGAGTGATCAGCTGGATTACGGTTATTCATTTGATACCGTCAGTGGATTCGCCATGTATAATATTTCTAATTTAAAAACAGCAACTAATAACAATATGCGTACTGCCTTAGATAATCTTAAAGCCCGATGGATTGAACCGGTATTTCTGCCGATAAAAACATTGAAAACCATCAACGATTATTCCGAACCGAATGTAACCGTAAGCCGCAGTAATTTTTATATTGCATTAAACTTTGCTCCGCATCAAACTGCATATGCGTATGCAATTTATCGAATCGAAAAAGGTCAACCGTTTAATCCCGATAGTGAAAAAATGTTTGATATTATATATAATCAAAATAAAACATTTCAAATTGACTATCCGGCAAACCGGGAAAAAGCATATCAGTTTTATATAAAAACTTTATATGGCGACGGGAAATTTGGTGATGAATTTTTAACCTTATCAGTCGATTCTTATGATAGCAATTCTCGACCGGAAATAAAAAATCTTAATCTTAATACTAGTCTTTTGGTAATAGAAGAAAAAACCATGTTGAATATCAGCGGTGAATTATACGATGCTGATGGCGACTTGTTAACTGTTACGATTAGAATCAGCAATCGTGTTTTAAATGATATAATATTGGTCGGGGTAGAAAAACAATTTAGCAGAGACATTTATATTCCTGATTTTTCGTTTAATCGAGCGTATTTCATTGTGACAGTCAGCGACGGAATTGATTCGATAAGTGCCAACACAAGACCTTTTTATGTTCCGGCCCGACATTATACTAAATTAATGCAACATATAATGACGATTGAAATTATTACTAATGATACTGTAGAAAAGATATATCAGTAATAAGGAGGTTTACAGATGGATATTGCACAGGAAGTTTTAAAATGCGCCATTGGCATCGGTTTAGTATTTTTCATTCTAAACAGCGCTATTAAAACTTCTAAAACTAAAAACAAAGTATGGATTAATTTAATTGTCGGGTTATTTTTGACATCTGTTTTTACGATTGCCTTCTTTGTCGATTATCATGATGAACCAATTTTAAATAGTTTGTCCAATCTGCTGTTTATTGGCTTTTCTTTCCTATATGCATTATCTTGTTCATTATATTATTTTATCATTGGTTACGGGAATCCTTTTACTTCTTCCCGCCAACTTGAAAGCAAATTTTATTATCAAGAGTTTTTATATCTTTTATATCGTAACGGCAATGATTTATATTTAAAAAAAGATAAAAACGGTAATTATAGTGGAATTGTTGTAAAAGGGAAAAAAACACGGTTTCTTGAGGACATTTTGAATGATACTAATAAACAAATGCAACTTAATGTTACTTCCGATAATGTTACCAAAATTGGTAAACTGACTATTAAAAATCAAAAAGAGATTTATCATTGTTTTTCAATTGAAATATCGACAATTTCGGATAATAAAGGATTGGAGAAAATTAATGCTTATCAAGCATTAAATTATCAAATGACACAACTGGACAAAGAGATTCTTTACCGGATGATTATTAAAAATAATTTTGATATTGAGCGATAGGGATAATTATGAAGATCCAGTTAATTCTCGAAGGCGGAGGGATGCGCGGAGTATACACCGCCGGCGTTTTAGATTTTTTTATGGAGAAAAATCTAAAATTTCTCAATGTAATTGGAGTTAGTTCCGGGGCATGTAATGCTGTGTCGTATAAATCGTGGCAACCACGCCGAAATATTGAAATTTATACTACTTATGCCCTGGATAAAAGGTACTGTAGTATAAGGAGTCTGTTAAGACACGGAAATATCTTTGGTTTTGATTTTATATTTAATGTTTTACCTAAAGAGCTTGTATACTTCGATTATGATTCTTATAATCAAAGCCCGATTGAAGTCGAGGTTGTTGTTACTAATATTGAAACCGGAGAGCCGGAATACTATCCAATCAAAAATATGGAAGTTGATTTGCCATATCTGCGTGCTTCTTGCTCGATACCGGCGGTAAGTAGAATCGTCATTTATCAAGGGAAAAAAATGTTGGATGGTAGTGTCAGCGACTCTATTCCCATTAATTATTCAATCAAATCAGGATATGATAAACAGGTTGTCGTGCTAACTCGCGACAAATCGTATCGTAAAAAACGGTTGCGTTCCGTGCAGATGTTACGGGCTCGTTACCCCCGCTATCCCCAATTAACCTATGCTGTTTATAACCGATATTTAAAATATAATCAAACATTGGAAATGATAGAAAAATTGTCATTAGAAAAAAAAGTATTTGTTATTCGCCCCGAAGAAGTTGTAACTGTCAGGCGGTTTGAAAAAGATTGTAATAATTTAATGCGTTTTTATCATCAAGGATATAATGATGCCGAAAATAGATTTGAGGATTTATTAACTTTTATCACTTCGGCAGACAATGTAATAAGCGGATAAAAAAAAGACATATCAAAATATAATTAAAAAATATATTGAGATGTCTTTTTTTATATGTTTTGTATTTCTCGATAAAGTTTTTCTGGTATTTTTGCTTCGATTAATAAGCCTTCTTTTGTAACTTTTTCATTTATAATAATGGCTTCACTTTTAATAGATGCGATTAAGTCAGATTTATAAAGCGGCACATTGATTTTAATAGTCCGGTAATCATTAAACAATTCTTCTTCTATTAATGTTAAGAATTTTTCAATATTAATGATTTTTTCCGCACTTATTTTTATTGCTTTGTCACAATACTCCGGAATTACGAAGTCTCCCTCCATCAAATCGATTTTATTAAAAACATAGATAATAGGTTTGCTTTTAACGCCGAGTTCGGAAAGAACATGGTTGGTGGTATCAATTTGTTTTTCGAAATTTGGGTTTGCGGCATCGACAACATGAACAACTAAATCGGCTTCGCTTATTTCTTCCAATGTGGATTTAAAGGCTTCAATTAAATGGGGAGGAAGGTTATCAACGAAACCAACGGTATCGGTTACGAGAAACTTAACATTATTTTCGGTTCGAATCAATCGGGTCGCAGTTTCCAGTGTGGCAAAAAGTATATCTTTTTGAAACACGGTTTTCTTCCGCTCGACAGTGTATTTTAATAATGCATTCAGCAAAGTTGATTTTCCGGAGTTGGTATAGCCCACTAATCCGACAGTTTTTATCTCGGTTTTTTTTCTTTTGTTTCTTTGTTGTTGTCGGCGTTTCATTAATTTTGCTAATTCTTTTTGCACGGTTTGTATTTGATTTTTAATATAACGGCGGTCGAGTTCGAGTTGAGTTTCACCGGCACCTCGGCCCCGGGCTACGCCTTGGGCGGTGGTTCCTCTTTGTCGGGAGAGACCTTTGTGCAAGCCGGCTAGTCTGGGCAGCATATATTTTAATAATGCCGCTTCGACTTGAAGAAGGGCTTCTTTAGTTTTAGCACGTTTCTGAAAAATTTCAAGAATTAAAAAAGTGCGATCGTAAATATCAATCTTTAAATATTTGCTAAGGTTATTAATTTGATTGGGAGTAAGTTCGTCATTGATAACTATTAAGTCAACTTCATGGAAAACTACGGCTTCTTGTAATTGTAATAATTTCCCTTTGCCAACATAAGTATTTGGATGTTTATCAGGTAGTTTTTGAATGATATTATCAATAATTTCGATATCGCAGGCTAAAGCTAAATTTTTAAGTTCTTCAAGTTGATAATTTATTTTCTCTAAGGATTCTAATGTATTAACCGCTACTATTATCGCTCTTCGCATTTTACACCTCGCTGCCTTTCGTTTTTAGTTCTATTTCTTTTTTTAAAAAAACTTTATTGATAAGTTTCAAAATATAAGGGAAAAAGATAATGGCAACGATAGTTTCGGAAAAAGGAAAAGATAGCCAAATATAGTTTAACCCAAGAAATTTACCCAAAAGATAAGCACTGGGAATCAGCAGTAAAGCTTGGCGAAGAATTGACATTATTAAAGCGGAATGACCGTAACTTATCGATTGAAAAGCATTTGTAAGGATAATGCCGAAAGCAGCTGGTAAAAATGATATACTGATAATGCGAAAGGCAATCTTACCGATTGTTATTGTTGATTCATCTTTGGCAAAAATTTGAATCAGCAATGATGGCATTGTTTGGAAAACGATGAAGCCGGTAAATAAAATGATAAATGCCGTTATTAACATTAATTTTAAAGTTTTCAGATAACGTTTTTTATTTGCTGCGCCGTAATTATATGATAATATCGGCAATCCACCTTGATTTAATCCAAAAACCGGCATAAAGATAAAGTTTTGCAACTTGAAATAGAGCGTCAGAATCGTATTGGCTTTTTCTAAGGAATCGATTTCCTTTAGAATATTGTTTAATAGAATATTGGTTATGGAACTGATTGAGTTCATTAACATTGCCGGTGCTCCGACTTTTACAATTTCAACAACATACTCTTTTTTTATTTTTAAAGTTTTAATATTTAAACTGATTTCCATTTTTTGAGTAAAAATATAGATTACGACAAAACACATAGCGCAGAATTGGGCGATGATTGTGGCGATTGCCGCTCCTTTAACGCCAAGAGCCGGTAAGCCGAACCAACCGAAAATTAATATCGGATCAAGAATAATATTTATTACGGCGCCGATAATTTGGGTAATCATCGGAATAATCATTCTTCCTTGACCTTGTAAAATTTTATTGGCTACAATTTCAACAAATATAAAAATACTAAACATCATAATAATTTGTAAATATTCACTGCCATAAAATATTATATTGGGAATATTGGACATAATTTGCATAAAAGGATTGACTACAAAAAAGCTAATGACAAAAAAGATGAAGCCGACAATTAAAGCCATAATTAATCCTGTCTTTGCAATATTTGATGCTTCATCTTTATTTTGCTCGCCTAATTTTCTGGCGACTAAAACGTTGGTACCTATTCCGATTCCTAGAGCAAATGCCATAATAATTATTTGGATAGGCAAGGCATATCCAACCGCCGTAATCATTATATTGTTTGTTGGATCAAGTTTGGCTACAAAAAAGGTATCGACAATATTATATAATGCTTGAATTAGCATTGAGGTTATTGCCGGTATACTCATTGATGCCAATAACCTTCCTACCGGCATATTACGCATTTTTAAACTTTTATCTGTATTCAAATTTTATCACCTTGTATAATCTGTTTATTATAAAAGAGAGGAAATTGACTCCTCTTTTTTTATTAGAGCCCACATTTTAATTGGGCGTTACAGTTGGTACATGTGTTGCATCCTCCGATATCTTCAACCGTTCCTTCAAGGCAGATTGGACAAATATCACCGATTTCGACGCCGATATTACGATTGGCTTTTGTTCGGACGGGATTAATTTTCTGTTTATCTTTAATAATCGTTTTTTCTTCAATCTCGATGCCGAGATCGGTTAGCTCAACTTGTTTTGGTAGGCTTTGTTCTTTTTTAAGCGTGAGTACTTGAGCATCGCGACTTCCGTCGACATATACAGTTCCGCCCTTGGCCTTTCCTTTATACAGTCGCATGTAGAGTCTTTCTACTTCTTCAACGGTATAATTTCTCGGAGCATTAACGGTTTTGGAAATTGAAGAATCAACCCAACGTTGAATAATACACTGAACATCGGCATGTTCTTCCGGAGTTAAATCCATAGCTGAAACGAAAATGCCAGGTAAATTTTCATAAGTATATTCCGGATAAATTTCAAGATATTTATCAACAATCGGCGCGTTGACTTCCATAAATTTTCCGAGACGACCGCTGCGATAGTATTTAAAAGCATAATAAGGTTCGAGTCCGGTTGAAACCCCGACCATTGTACCGGTTGAACCGGTTGGAGCAATCGTTAGCAAATGTGAATTACGGATACCGTGGCGCAAAATATTTTTTCGGATAAAAGCAGGCATTTTTTTCATATAACCGGATTCGATGAATTTTTGCCGTGAACCATATTGATCAAGGAAAGGAAAACTTCCTTTTTCGGCAGCGAGTTCAATTGAGGCTTCATAAGCTTTCGTTGCCAAAAATTCAAAAAGTTGATCGACAAAACGATTTCCCTCTTTACTTCCGTACCGTAAATTACAGTATAGTAATAAATCATGAAGCCCCATAATACCGAGACCGATTCGTCGTTCACCCAAAGCTTGTATCCGGTTTTCTTCCAGAAAGTATGTAGTGCGGTCGATAACATTGTCTTGCAGCCTTATTGCTGTTTTAATTGTTTTCTCCAGTTTACTCCAGTTTACTTGTTGCTTTTCCGGAATTGCCATATTGGCAAGATTGATAGCCGCTAAATTACATACCGAATAAGGGGCGAGCGGTTGTTCGCCACAAGGATTGGTGCACACTACTTTTTGGCCATAACCACGAGCATTGGTCGTTTCGTTAGCGTTATCGATAAAGAATATTCCTGGTTCAGCCGAATAGGTAGCGCAAATATTAATTAAATTCCAAAGTTCGCGTGCTCTGATTCTTTTATGGACTTTTATTCGGTATCCCATGTTTTCCCATTCGCGGACATCACCAACAAGATACCATTTTTCATCGTAAGCGGCTTTTTCGCCGGGACTATAATTATCAATATCAGGAAATCGTAATTCATAAATCGAATCGTTTTCGACTGCATTCATAAACTCCTTGGTGATAGCAACGGATATATTGGCACCGGAAAGAAATTCCGGAGAATTTATTTGATAGGTTCCCTGAGCTTTTAATATTTCTTCTGCTTTATTTAAAGTTGTTTTGCTGACGGAAAACGAATTGCTTTTTCCGCTTTCTACAACTAATTCATACATTTCTACTTCTTCATCGGAAAGAGGAGTAAATTTCAATTTGTTTTTTGCTTCTTTGATAATATCGTCATCCGTTAAATTGTCGATAAGAAAGTGCAATATTTTTGGGTTTTGCATTTTACTAATGATAAACTCA